>JANOKO010000514.1:0-8696 GCA_031419335.1 Planctomycetota bacterium | reverse complement strand
AGCTCTCTCCACTCTGAAAACGGACAAATCAGAGTGGCGAACGGTCGTCCGAATTGAAATCGTGCGAAAATCGAGACATCGAAAGCTGTGCTATTTACCTCACGTCCAATGCGACCGCTGAAAGTTAGCCGGACAGTTCTGATTCTGAGCGACTTTCACCAGTCGATCCATTGGTCCCCATGGGAGAAGCTCGACCCGCTGGCGACGATGCAGCACAGTGGTTCACAGCGCGGGGTGGGAGCGATCTATGCCTGGAATGGAAACAAGCAGGTTGGCCAGGGTCGGCAAGAAATCCTGGAAGCGACCTCACCCTCACGGGTGGTCATTCAGCTGGACTTTTTTCGCCCGTTCAAGGCTCGCAACACCACCGAATTCACCATGACATCCCAGGGGAAAACGACACATGTCAACTGGGCGATGTTTGGTCCCCAACCACTCATCAGCAAGATCATGTGCATGTTCATGAACATGGACAAGATGGTCGGAAAGGACTTTGAGAAAGGGCTGGCGAGCCTCAAGTCGTATGTTGAAAGTTCCCCGCAGAGCTCCCCCTGAAACTCGCTCCTCGCTCCTATTCAACGCCAGGTATTGGGGTAGAGCCTCGCTCTCCCGACTGCACCGACCCCAAATCCAGCGATGACGGAACACTAGAGCAGTTTTCGAATTAGTCTTCAGTTACAGATTTGAACACTAATCCACGCTAATCAACACTAATCCAGAGCCGGATTTGAGAAGCTGCTCAATCGTAAAGCACTTCGGGATTAGCGAAGATCAGTGAAGATTAGTGTTCCCCACTCCAACGTTGAGGGTGAATTGTCACTGAAGACCAATTCTGAAAATGCACTAGGGGCAGTTCCGGCCATCGCACCGACAGCGACGGAACAGCCCATGATCTCCGCCATCGGGTCGGTATTCGCGATTCAAATCCCAGTGAGGGCGATACCAGTGGTCGAACTGGGGTTCACAATTCGCAAACCGGTCGACCCCATCGTTCCAGCGGTCGGTGATGCGGCACACTTGGCAACCGGAGGCCATCATCAACAGTGCCAGAATCGAGACGATGCGCAGACGATTTTGCATTTCGGCATTCACTCGCGAGCGGGGACACCGACGCGACTCCCAAGTCAGGGCTGTTGAAACCATGCTACACGCCGTAGGCATCGACAGCGCGCTTGCGCGCAGACTTCGATTCTCGGGGATTTTCCGATCGTGCTGAAAAAAACGCGCTGGCAAGCCCTCAAAGTCAGCGTGGTTTTCCAGCACCAAGCGTGATCGATAGTCGTTTCAAGCAAGTCGTGTGCCCCGGTGTGAGCCACGCGGAGGATTCGGCGGAGTGGCACCTCACGCATGACCTGGAGCCTGCGAATGTCGACTCTCGCACCCTGTTGGAGTAGGATTCGGTGAGACTTGGGACCGTTGTTCCAGCCGCGATCCTGCGACCAGTTCGCCATCCCCATAAAGGACAAACCATGAACTCCCGTGAAGCCATCAAAGTGGGTCTCGATATGGCTGAATTCATCAGCCTGGGCTATCTCGAAGACTTGACTGAAGCCGAGATGCTCCATCGGCCAGCAACTGGGGCAAACCATATCAATTGGCAAGTCGGGCATATCATTGCTTCCGAGAATGAGATCATGGGGGCCGCCATTCCCGGATCGATGCCCACCCTGCCGCCGGGCTTCAAAGAGAAGTACGCCAAGGAAACCGCCAGTATCAACGATCAGGCAAAACTCCTCTCTAAGGCCGAACTGCTGAAGGTCTACCGTGACCAACGCGCTGCGACGCTCGCCGCTCTGGCCAAACTCACCGACCAGGATCTCGACAAAGAGTCCCCCGAGATGATCCGCTCCTATGCCCCGCACGTCGCAGCTGCGGTTTCGATGCAAGGCAGCCATTGGTTGATGCATGCCGGGCAGTGGGCGGTCGTGCGTCGACAACTGGGGCGACCGCCGCTGTTTTAATGGGGATTGTTGTGCGTTGAGTGTGGAAAGCCCACCAGTTGTACCTGGTGGGCTGTTCTCTGCTTGACGGCTCACCATTGTCCCTTTCGTTTGTCCTCTTCCGCGATCAACCGCTAACGATCCCCCTCCTTATGGCCGGTGCCGAGCAATACCTGAGACCCGAGGTGATTCGGACCGTGGCCCGGCTCGATCTGCGCGCCCGGTTCATTGTGGAAGGGTTCTTGTCGGGCTTGCACGCGAGTCCATTTCAGGGCTTCAGTGTCGAATTCAGCGAACACCGCCGCTACTCGCCGGGGGACGACCCTAAGGACATTGACTGGCTGGTCTACGCCAAGACTGATCGCTACTACGTCAAGAAGTATCAGGCCGAAACCAATATCACCGGCTATCTGATGATGGACATGTCAGAGAGCATGGCGTTCACCCATCGCCAGGATCTGACGAAGTTCGAGTACTCGGTCTGCCTGGCGGCGGCTCTTGCCTACCTAATGGTCCATCAGCAAGACCCGGTCGGTCTGATTACCTTCGACGAAAAAATCCGCGCGAGTCTCCCCGCTCGCAGCAAGCGGACCCAGCTCTCCAACATCCTGGCCTTACTGGCTCGCACCAAACCGACCGGCCCCACCGATGTGGCTCGCAATCTGCGGCAGGCAGCGAGCATGCTCAAGCACAAGAGTTTGGTGATGGTCTTTTCTGACCTGCTCGTGGAGCCGGAGCCTGTGATTCAGGCGATCCGCCAACTGCGATTTGGCGGGCACGATGTGATCATTTTTCACGTGCTGGACGAGTCCGAGGTCCATTTCCCGTTCGATGGGATGCTGGACCTGTTGGAACCGGAATCGGGTGAGAAACTGATCGTCGATGCCCAGGCGATCAAGGGCGACTACCTGCGGGCGATCGAAGAACTGCGCGCGACTTACCGCAAAGAGTGCCTTGGCATGGGGGCCGATTTTGTGGAACTCGACACCAGCATGCGCTTCGACCACGCCCTGGTAAAGTATCTGTCGGGGCGAAAAGCCAGGTTCTGAGCCGCCCGCCTGATCTTGCCAGTTTTCGGCAATCAGCCCTACACTCCCTCGCTGTGAACCGAGTGCATGGATGCACATCGGCTGGAGTGGTCGCGGTCTCACAGAAATGGAGTTCTGTCATGGCGACTCTTCATGGGCGTTGGCACATCGTACTCCCGGTGTTCAGCGTCTATAGCCTCGTGCTGGGGTCGGCGAACGGCTTGGCCCAGCCCCCCCCACGCGCCATTCCCGCTCGACCTTTATCGGTGGCACCGCCCGCTTCCAAGCTGGGACCGGCAGAGCGAATGAAGCCCCTCACTCCTCTGAAGCCTGCTCCTGTTGGACCTGCAGCCCAAGAAACAGGCTGCGTGGTACTGGGGGACGGGCGTGTCTTCCAGGGGGTTGTGACGGAGCTGACCGCTGGGTATCAGATCCGCACGACGCAGGGGTCCGTGGTCTTGCCTTTTGCGGAGATTCGGACCGTGGCCCCGAGCTTGAACCAGGCATACATTCAGATTCGAGAGTCCTACACACAGCCGACGGCGAATGATCACCTCGATCTGGGTCGCTGGTGCGAGCAGAACCAGTTGTATCTGGAAGCCAGTGCCGAAGCCCAAGCCGCTCTGGCTGTGGAACCGACTCGCAAGGAGGCACTCAGTTTATTGAAGAAGTCCGAGGCTGCACTCGGACGAACGCCGGAACCGCAAGCTCCCGCACAGAAGCCCGCCGGACAGCGTCCAGCGCTGGGGGTGGCCGTCGTTTCGCCCGAGACTCAAGGTGAGTTCAACCGGCACGTCTTGCGGCTGGCCCTCAACAAGTGTGGGAATGGCACCTGCCACGGGGCTGCAGCCCTCAGTCCGTTCAAACTGCTGCAAGGGGTGCGACCCGACCAGAATCTCCAGGCGATTTTGAAGTACATCGATCCAGAGAATCCCGCGATGAGTCCGCTGCTGGTCAAGGCCCGCACCGTCGATGGACCACACAACGGACTCTTCCAAGGATCCAAGGGAACCGAACAGTATGCCCGGTTATTGGCCTGGGTCGAGCAGGCAGCCCAGGATCAGAACCAAGTCGCCGGATTCCGCCAGCGCCCCACGGAACGGCGTCAGGGAGGTCCGATCATCATGATCCGGCCTCACTCAGAAGAGCGCCCAGGACTCGCGGGTACTCCACCGCCATCCTCAATCGAACCTCCTGAATCCACCGAGTCCCTGGCCCCCGAGATCAAGACGAACTCCAGGAATGGGACTGCTCCCGGATCACTCCCCCCCCGCCAGGCTCCCTTGGAGTCGGATATTGTCCAGAAACTGCTGGAGGACCAGGCCCCCGACGCCTTCGATCCGGAGGAGTTCAACCGACTGGTCCATGGGACCGCCCTGCTGAAGGAACCCTAATGCAAACAGGCAGAGAGCATACCCTTCCGGGTCAGCATCTCTGTATTATCTCGACCACTGGGTTATTGCTGATGAATCACGAGGAGACATTCCTTGACCACTCCGGAATCTGTCCTGATCACCCGCATTCGACACGGCGAAGCGGCAGCATGGCAGCGACTGATTGATGAATACGAGGGGCGGCTGCTGGCGTTTGCGAAGAGTCGACTGAAGGACCGCCAGCTCGCCGAAGATGTGGTGCAGGAGACATTCATCGGATTCCTGACCGCGTTACCAAACTATGATCCGTCGACACCGCTGCAGGCATTTCTGTTCTCGATCTGTGCCCACAAGCTGACCGACCGGTTGCGACAAACCGGGCGCAGACCACTGTTACTCCCTGTGATCGATGAGAAAGGCCAGGAGCCGTCCGCACCCTCTCATCGCGTCCGCCGGGCCAGCAGCATCGCCCGCAGCCGCGAACATCGCGAGACCGAGGAACTGGTACTGGCCGACTGCCTGCGAAAGCAGATCGAAGCCTGGCGACGCGGCGGGGAGTTGGAGCGGCTGAAGTGCCTGGAGTTGCTACTCGTACGCGGACTGGCCAACAAGGACGTGGCTGCTCAACTCGGAATCACCGAGCAAACCGTCGCGAACCACAAACAGTTCCTTGTTGGTAAGCTGCGAGAAGCTGCCAAGGCCACGCGGCTCACAATCGTGGATGAATCCGCATGGGGCGTGTGAACGCACGCTTGACTGAACGTGTGAGAACCTGAATTCGGGTCTGAAGAGACCACAATCGCTGATGTTTCTCAGTGTTTCCCGCCTCGGTAGCCCTGACTTTTCAGGCTCACAAACTCCGGCAGCTCCCCCACCAGCGGCTGGGCGTACTTGAGGAACGCCTTGGTGATGTCCATCCCGCCTTCGTCGATGTACTCGCTCGGCAGGGGGCGTTCGTGGTTGGCGACTTCGCTGAGCGGGATGGTCCCGTATTCGACGGCGTACTCGCTCCCCGGCTGGCGTTCGAGCGTCACCATCACCCCGCCGTGCCCCTTGGTCGCCAGCTTCACCGCCTGACGACCACAGCCGTACGCCTCCGCCACATCGAGCTTCACTCTTCGGTCGGAAGCACACATCGGCAGCGACTCCGTGATTTGGAATTCCCCTCGCCAGCCGAACGCATCACAAATAATCCGGTGCAGGACCATTCCGACGCTGGCACCGCCCATCGCTCCGAACTCGACATTGTTGAACTTGTCGCGAGTCTGCGAGGCACTCACCGGCGACCCATCCGCATTGCGAATCCCCTCGCCACAGACGATCGAGACGTAGCCGAACTGCTGGTGGACCTCCTTGACCCGCTGGAGGAACTTCTCCCGATCAAACGCCCGTTCCGGCATCAGGATGATGTGCGGCGCATCCCCCTTCTTCCGCCGAGCCAGCGCCGCAGCTGCCGGGAGCCAGCCCGCGCTGCGCCCCACGGTTTGAAAGATCACGAACTGGTCGACCCGCTGCATGTCGCGAGCCAGCAGCCCGGCCTGTTGCACGCTGAGGGCGACATACCGGGCGGCACTCGGGTAGCCTGGCGTGTGGTCGGTGCCGAACAGATCGTTGTCGACCGTCTTGGGTACGCCGACGCCGGTCATCTCCCACCCGCTCGCGTTGGCATAGCTCACGACGCGGTGGATGGTGTCCATCGTGTCGTTACCGCCGATCATGAAGTAGTAGCGGATGTTGGACTTCTTGAGTTGCTTCAGGATCGTGGGGAAGTGCTCCTCCTTGAGCTTCAGGCGGCTCGACCCGAGAGCACTGCTGGGAGTGTGCCGCAGCCCTTCGAGTACCTCCTTCGACTCAGCTCCGAGATCGATGAGCCAGTTGTTGAGTACCCCCTCGATCCCGTACCGCATGCCGAAGACCTGGCCAATCTTCTTCTCAGCCTTGAGGCAGCCATCGATCACACCCGACAACGAGGCATTGATGACGGAGGTCGGTCCGCCGGACTGGCCGACAAGGGCATTGGCGATCTTCATGTGTGATGTCCCCAAATCGTTCAGAGGTGTCATGGCAACAGGCTAAGAAACACCGAGGCATTCGAACAGCCTGCACGCCAGGAGCGCATGTTGAGGGATCTCCCGATAGTCGGGAATGAGTGACCCGGAGTCGGCATTCATCGTGACCTTACGGCATGCCTCGGCTAGGGTGACCGGCGTTTCCGGCTGTGCGATACTCCACAGGCTTACCAGCCTGTCTCGCTACGAGTCGATCGCTGATCACCCCGAATTGCCGGTTGGGTGACTATTACCGGTGAGACCTGGAAGTCTGGATGGCCCAAGCGGCCATCTCAGCTATCCCCCCCAACTCGTCCCGCGCGTCTTTCATGGGAGGAGAGCGGCGCAATGCGTCGAGACCCGGTGTGATCTCGAATTCTCGAATTCGGTGACTGCGAGCCCGTAGCCGGTGTGTGCGCGTCTCGTTTGTCGGTGGACCATTCGGACCAAGCGGGCCACGCTCACCGTCCAATATCCTCACGAATTGCCAGCGGACAGCGATTTCGGAGAAATCGCCGATAATCCAGAAGCACACACGGTGCCGGTCGCACGCTGGGTGCAGTTTGCATGCCCCATCTTGGTGCGCTACACTCAGGGTCGATGACTCGCCGCAGCGCGGAGAGCCATCCAACAAGGGATGGTTCGCGAAGGGCGGACTTCTCGCATCCGATGAACGACTCACGGGAGCTGGCGGGATGAGCGAATCGACACCGAAAACGGGCGGACTGACCAAGGTCCAGTGGCTGATCTGCGCGATCGCCGCCCTGGGGTTCGCTTTCGATATCTACGAACTGCTGGTGTTCCCGCTGATCTCGCGTCCGGCACTTGGCGAACTGCTGAAGGTGAATCCGGGGAGTGCCAGCGGGTTCGCCGAGATCAATAAATGGATTGCCTACATCATGTGGGGCAGCGCTCTGTGCGGCGGTACGTTCGGCTTGATGGGAGGCTGGCTGACTGACCGTCTCGGACGCAGGCGTGTGCTGACCTGGAGTATTTTGCTGTACGCGTTTTCGGCAGCTGCGTCTGGCTTTTCGACATCGGCTCCGATGTTGCTGTTCTTTCGCTGCACCACGTTCATTGGCGTGTGTGTCGAGTTCGTGGCCGCTGTGGCGTGGCTGGCGGAACTCTTCCCCGACCCGAAACGGCGCGAACAGGTGTTGGGCTATACCCAGGCGTTTTCGTCGGTGGGGGGACTGCTCGTCACGATCGTCTACCAATTGTGTATCAAATATGGAGACCAGCTTCCTGAGATTTTCGGAGCGCATGCCGCGTGGCGTTACACGCTGATTTCGGGGGTACTGCCCGCTCTGCCACTGATCTTGATCCGCCCCTTCCTACCCGAGTCGCCCGTCTGGCAGCAGAAGCGAGATGCGGGCACCCTGAAACGAGCGTCGATCGGGGAAATCTTTCAGGGCGGTCTAGCACGCACCACGATCGTCACGGCCCTGCTGTTTGCCTGTGGCTATGGGGCCGCATTCGGCGCGATTCAACTCGTCCCGCAGATCGTTCCGGGACTCGATAAGCAGTTCGCTCCTCTCACCAAGATGCGAGAGAAGATGGACGAAGTGTCTAAAAAATTGGCCGGGATCGAGGAGCAGGCCAAGAAAGACCCCAGCCAAGCCGAATCTCTGAAGGCGGAACGCACCGCAGTTACTCAGGCGAAGGTCGCCCTCGGCAAAGAGATCAAAGCTCTCGTCGACAAACAGCAGGCGACTGTCGGACAAGTTCAACTCTGGCAGGAATTCGGAGGACTGCTGGGGCGATTTGTTCTCGCCTTTCTCGCGGTCCGGATGGTCAGTCGGCAGAGACTCCTGCGGCTGTTCCAGATTCCCGGCGTGATTCTGATCCCTCTGGTTTTTCTGTACCCAGCCGCTGGTAAGACACCGCAAGGAATCCTCGATGCGTTGCATCTCGACAACATGAAGTTGCTTCAGTTCGGAATCTTCGTCACCGGATTCCTCACGGTGGCCCAGTTCAGTTTTTGGGGGAACTACTTGCCGCGTGTCTACCCGATGCACCTGCGAGGGACCGGCGAAAGCTTTGCAGCCAATGTGGGTGGCCGGATGTTCGGGACAGCTGCGAATGCACTCACGCTGCTGTTGTTTCAACCGCTGGTCGAAACTCACCACATGAAGGATTGGGGCCTGACCCGACCGGGGACAATCGCGTACGCCGCCGCCGCGACAGCGGGTCTCGTCTATCTCATCGGCCTGATCGCCAGCTTCTGGTTGCCGGAGCCGAGTGCGGATGAGGCGGAGCATTAAGGGAGAGCGAGCGGGGCGGCGTCAGCCCCCCGAGTCCCCTCAC
>JANOKO010000513.1:0-1297 GCA_031419335.1 Planctomycetota bacterium | reverse complement strand
CCATGTCTCCGTCAGCGGTTTGAGCAGTATGCCTCACGCGAAGGCGCGAAGCCGCGAAGAGGACGGCCAACCAGAACCCTCCGCGCCTCCGCGTGAGGCAATCTGAATTCCGAAATCGACTCACGCAGCCGTCTCGTCGGCAAGTGGCCGACCTGGTATCTCTCAGTGAATGTCGTGAGCTGCCCACTTTCGGGACGCACGTACGTACACACTGCCGACTTTCGTGACACCAGTATGTGGGTGATTGCTGCTCGAAAAGGTCAACGGTTGCTTCTCGTAGACGCAATTCCTGCCGTACCCAAGCGGACTTTGGTGAGATCGAGAAATGTCATCTTGACCGAATTCGGGCGATCTGGAACATTCCGTCTCGCTTCAGCGATTTTCGTTGAAGTTCCTCTCAAGGATGAAACCCTAACGGCCCCTTCGGGCAGTTCGTCTTCGATCAGGCCGTACCGCGTGGCTGGCGTTCAACGTCGACCAATTCGGCACAAGCAAAGGAGTGCATACGCCGTGAAGAAACTCTTCGTCTGTTTTGCCGTCGCCGCCGCGTCCGCCGGTTTCGCAATGGCCCCCGCCCACGCTCAGGAACGACCAGCTGCCACTCCGGCGGCAGCTGCGCCGACTCACCAGATCGGCCTGATCGACATGGCTCACGTGTTCAAAAACTACGACAAGTTCAAGAGCATGACCGAGGATATGCAAGGGGCAGCCAAGGCGGCTCAGGATAAAGCGGAGGCCATGGTCCAGGAGATGAAAACGATCCAGGAGACCATGAAGGGGCTGACGGAAGGATCTGCGGATTACACCAAGCAGGAAAACCAAATTCTGAGGCTGCAGACGGAACTCGAGAGTTACCGCAAGGTGCAGCAGCGGGAGTTCCTGCGTAAGGAAGCGGAGATCTACAAGACCGTGTACATGGACGTGCAATCGGCGGTCCAGAAGTACGCCAAGTACTACAAGTACACGCTGGTACTCCGCTTTAATCGCCAGAGTGTCGATGCCGCAGAGAACCCCCAGGAAATCATCACCAGCATGAATCGCCAAGTCGTCCACTATCGTGAGCAGGATGATCTGACTGATCCCATCCTTAAGTTTCTGAACGACGAGTACGCGAGAGATTCGGCGGGTGGTGGTGTCCCGAAGATTGAAGCTCGTCGGACAACTCCCGCGACCAACCGCTAACTGCTCTTCGTGGCGGTTCTCTGCACGGGTGAACGTTGTGGGACGTTCACCCGTGCCTTTGTATTTGAGGTGGCTGGTATGGCGGGCAGGCTCTGCCTCTCCCCCGCCATGCCCG
>JANOKO010000512.1:0-1662 GCA_031419335.1 Planctomycetota bacterium | reverse complement strand
CGTAGCCACGTTCGCCAGAACGTGGGGGGCTTGTCAATCACTCACCGCGAAATGGTCCGACTCCCAAATGGGCTTTCGAGTTGACGTGTTCAAGTGGCCAAAGTTCTGGCGAACACGGCGACCTCTGACCCTGGCTCCAGTACTCTCATGCGATTCCAGTCCTCTTCAACCAGCGATGCCCTGCAACTGCGGCTCTTCCTGAGCCTGTGGTCGAGGATGTGTCTAATTGTCGTCGCGGCGTTGAGTGGCTGTGCTTCGCATGTGGATCGAGTCGTGTCGGTCCGCAATGACTTTTATGCGGGTAAGCTCGAAACCGCTCGGGCCCATGCGCAAGAACTGCGAGACAAGCACAAAGCGGACCAGGATGTCTTCGACCTCGATCGCGCGATGATTGAGCTGTGTGCCGGACATCCCAAAGAATCCGAACGGATCTTGCGGCGGGTGCGGGATGATTTCGACAAGTACGAAGAAAAGTCGGCGAAGGAAATCGCCACCTCGATGCTGACCGACGACACGAAGATTTCCTACGCGGGTGAGGACCATGAGAAGATCCTTGTACGCACCTTTCTGGCCCTCTCGAATCTGATGGGTGACGGGGGCGATGCCCACGCTTACGCCCTGCAAATTGGCTCGAAGCAGCTGGAACTGGCTGAGAAGTCGCAGGAGAAACAGGCCGAGGTGACTCCGGACGGTGAGGAACTCCCCGCCGCTCCCGAACTGCCCCAGGTCGCCCTCGGCCCGTATGTGCGGGCGATGCTCCACGAAGAATCGTCGCTGGATGCCAATGAAGTCGTCCGGGCGCGGGAGATGGTGGTCTCCTACGTCCCCGATTTTCGCGACGGTGATCAGGATCTGGAACGGGCCCGCGAAGACGTTGCGTGTTCGCGGGACCATGGGGTGATCTACTTGTTCACCATGGTCGGTCGCGGGCCGATCAAGGAAGAGTCGGAAGACGTTCCGACACAGGTAGCGCTGCTGATCGCAGACCAGATCATCAGTGCCCTCGGCAAGCAGACGCTTCCGCCGACTTTGGCTCCTGTGAAGGTGGCCAAGGTGGTCCGCCGACCAAACCGCATTCAATCGGTGCAGGCCCAACTCGATGGCACAGCTGTCGGCACGACCGCGACGTTGGTCGACGTCGGTGAACTGGCCGAGGCCCACTACATGGCCCGCTACAACGAGATTCTGGCCATGGCCGTGGCCCGTCGGACGATCAAGAAGGGGGCCATCTATGTCGCCAAGGAGCAAATGCAGGCCGAATCGAATCCAGTCGTCGACATTGCCTAGACCCTCAGTGGGAAGGCCTGGGAGTTCAGCGAGGCAGCCGATACGCGCTGCTGGGGACTGCTGCCAGAAAAGATTCAGGTCCTGCGGATCGAGGCCCCTGTCGGCACGTGCGCCTTGAAGCTGCAGGCGGTCGATGCTCATGGAGCCTATGGGGTACCCGAAACCGTCACGGTGGATGTTCGTGAGCTTCGAATCACGTATGTTCTCGCGATCTTCCCCGCTAGCCAGCTGGTCGGCAAAGTCCTGATCAGCGGACAAGAGTAGTTCGTGTGAGCGGCAAGGCGCTATCCGCCAGTTCCCCTGACCGTTGTCTCTACCAGAACCGGTGGCCAGCGGCCATCAGCGGCCACTGCCCGACGCCCCCACGCCAAAAAT
>JANOKO010000511.1:0-1183 GCA_031419335.1 Planctomycetota bacterium | reverse complement strand
GTCTCGCCGATCTTGGCGATAGCAGCTTGGGCATCCTTGTTGTCGGGGTTCTCCTTCTTCAGAACGCCGACCGCCTTCTCGCAGGTCGCCAGATTCTGCCGGACGGCAGTCACGTATTCCTTGGCCTGCGGTGTGGGCACGACTTCTTGAGTCTGGCCATAGTAGTACAGACTTCGGGCATTGTCCGAAGCATGCCTTTGAGCAGTGTCTCCGACCCAGAAGTTGTAGACCTCTCCTCGGGCCTTGGACCCGGCTTCTCGTGGCTTGTCAGCGATCGCGCTGGCGACCAGTCCCAGGCTGAGAATGGCAGCCAGGGTCAATGTGGAACGTATCATCGTCGTCATCGGAATTCTCCAAAGCGTCAGCGAAACGTGTTCGCTCACACGACTTGAACATCTCTCCGACTCGGGATTGAGTCGGAGGCCACGAGCGCATACCTTTGGGACGACAGTCATGTCGCACTCTTGATGGCCACATGCCGCCGACGAGACTCATCCGACTTGGGGAGAATGATCGACAGCACGCCATCCTTCAACTCTGCATTGACCTTATCTTCCTTGACGCCACACGTCAGGGGGATCGACCGGCTGAACGGGCCCATCCGGCGTTCCACCCGCAGGTACTTCTTACCGTTGCCGTCTATGGAAGCTGCGGCTTTGTGATCACCGCTAATGGTCAGGTATCCATCACCGATGTCAATGTGGATCTCGTGCACGGAGTAGCCGGGCACATCGGTGGTGACCTCGATCGCTGTCTCGGTTTCCGCCACATCCACGCTCAACGTGTTGGCGTGAACGATTTCCGCGAGTCCCGTTTTTCCAAAGAAGCTCTCCAGCAGGCTGTCCATGTCCTGCCGCAGCGAGGAGAGAGGAGCTGGGTTGAACCAGCGACGCGCTTCCGGCGGCTTGTGTTCGGTGTTTGACATTCCAGGACTCCTTGACGACGACTCGCGGGGGAACGCCTCATGCCGAACGGGATGTTGTCGATTCATTCGGCGTGGGCTGAGATTTCAGCACGACATATGCCATGTGCCTGCATTTTTTCGGTCCCGAAGCGATCTAGGCTGAAACGCTCGGTGTGAACGGAGTTTGAGTGCCGCGTCCTCGCAAATCTTCATCGACACTCTTGTTGGTGTGTGTCGAAACGGCGCGCTGTGTGCGATAACGTGCAGGCGTGAGAATTG
>JANOKO010000510.1:0-1136 GCA_031419335.1 Planctomycetota bacterium | reverse complement strand
TATCACACTCTCCCCTGGACACGACGGACGAGGATGTCCGTCGTTCAAACGCCATGCCAGACACCCGCTATCTCGAACTGACCCATACCGCGATTGATCCCGCAGCCCTCCTCGACCGCGTGCGATCGAACCAAGCGGGGGCAGTGGTGTTATTCCTGGGCACGGTCCGCGAGATGACCGACGGCAAGCAAACCGCCTCCCTGGAATACGAGGCGTACCCCGAGATGGCCCTGCGGCAACTCGGCACCCTCCTCGACGAAGCCCAGACCCGCTGGCCGATCCTCCGCGCGGCCGTCATCCACCGCATCGGGCACCTCGAACTCGGTGACATCGCCGTGGGAGTGGCTGTCAGTTGCCCCCATCGAGGCGCCGCCTTTGCCGCCGGGCAGTGGGTCATGGACCGCATCAAGGAGGTCGTTCCCATCTGGAAGAAAGAAAATTGGGCCGATGGCAGCACCGAATGGGTGCATCCGCAACCCGGGGAGCATCCGACGTGAGCCAGATGGTGTTGCTTGTGCATGCCTGAGAGCGGCTTGCGGACGACTCCCGTCTGTTACCCCAGCCGCTTCCCGTACTGTTCCGCGTAGTATTTTAAGTAGTCCCCCGAGCGAATCCGCTGGACCCATGCCTGGTTCGCAAAGTACCAGTCGATGGTCTCACGAAGCCCCTGATCGAACATGACTCGGGGTTGCCAACCGAGTTCGTGCTCCGCCTTAGCACAGTCGATCGCGTACCGCTGGTCGTGACCCGGACGGTCGGCCACATAACGGATCAGGCTTTCCGGTTTGTCGAGCAACTTCAGGAGCAGCTTCGTCAGGGCGATGTTGGTCATCTCGCAGCGACCCCCGAAGTTATAAACCTCGCCCACGCGCCCCTGTCGTAGTGCGGCGTCAATCCCTCGGCAGTGGTCGAGGACATGAATCCAGTCGCGGACATTCGTCCCTGCCCCATAGACCGGCACCGGCTGATTGGTCATCAGATTCGAGATAAACAACGGAATCAACTTTTCGGGGAACTGATAAGGTCCATAGTTATTCGAGCAGCGGGTCATGATTCCCGGAAAGCCATAGGTGTGGTAATACGCCCGCACCAGCAGATCGGCAGCAGTCTTCGAGGCGGAGTAGGGACTATTCGGG
>JANOKO010000509.1:0-2654 GCA_031419335.1 Planctomycetota bacterium | reverse complement strand
GCGTTCGAGATGGCTCGGCCTAGCGTGTGGTCAGTCGCACTCGCCAATATCAAACGAGTGCAGGAGGCGCTCCGCACTCTCGAAGAGTACGGCAAGACCATCGATAGCGTCGCAGCGATGGAGATCGGAGCGTTGCGGTATCGCTTTTACACAATAGAAAAGGGATTGTGCGCGACGCGGGGGGCACTGGAGCGTCTCCAACATTGCCACCTGTATCTGCTCGTGACGGACAGTCTGTGCCCTCTGGGTGCGGGGCCGGTTGTGAAGGCCGCACTCCGGGGTGGTGTCGACATGGTTCAGTTGCGTGAGCCGGGGATGCCGGACCGGCGATTCCTCGAACTGGCGAAGTGGATTCGCGAATGGACCGTTGAGGCCGGGGCGCTGTTCATTGTCAATGACCGACCCGATCTGGCATGCCTGGCTGATGCTGACGGAGTGCATGTGGGGCAGGGCGATTTGACAGCGCACGAGGTCCGTCAGATCCTGGGGGGGCAGAAGCTGGTCGGAGTTTCGACGCATGTGATCGAGCAGACCGAGCAAGCCGTTCTCGACGGGGCCGATTACGTGGGCGTCGGGCCGGTTTTGACTTCACGGACCAAGAGTTTCGAACAGTTCGCCGGGTTGGAGTATGTGAGTCAGGTCGCAAACAGTATCGCACTTCCCGCGTTCGCGATTGGTGGAATCGGACTGGAGAACGTGGATCAAGTGCTAGCTGCCGGAGCTCGTCGGATCGCTGTTTGCAGTGAACTCTGTGCCGCATCTGATCCAGAACAGGTGGCAGCACGGCTCAAGGAGTCGCTACTGCTGGCGATTTCAGAGAGAGCGGGTTCCAGCCCTGCTGACAAACGGCACCAGGGGCAGGGTCCGCAGAACCCAGCCCCTGGCTGAAACAACATTTGCACCAGAAGTCGTGAGACTTCTGGAATCAGCATGTGTTAGAAAAATCGTTGCTTACGGGTTTCGTTGGCCGGAGCATCGCAGGCGATGTCGCACTGATTGTTGTCACAATCATCACGCTGATCCTCGAAGTCTGAACCGTATGTCACCGCGTGGATGGTCCAACCTAAATCACGTTTGTGGAATCCGCTGAAGCTGTAGCACTGATTCAGTTCGCCGATCGCATCAGCGACATCGTTCAGTTCCGCGACCACGGCGTGCTGGACTTCGCTGAGACCGACAATCAAACCGATGACGAGCAATGTGGCGATGAGTACGAGTTCCGCGCTGACAATGAATCCGGACTCATCGTTCAAGAGTTGTTGCAACATGGTGATATTCCTTCAGACTGGAGACAGGAGACCGTGCCGAGACGTGCCACGCTTCCCTGATCCGAGAGCGGGCCAACACGGCGAACACAGGAGTCTGCGGCGACCCCCGACTCCGGTGTGTTGCACGGGACGTGCCGGATGTAACGGTTCTTTCACTTGAATCGGATTGTCGGGTTTGACGGATTGTAGGTTGTGGCGCAAGTCTCTGGTGTATCAAATGATGGGGAATGGCTCCATCCCGACAATGAAAATGTCCCGGTCACATTCTCCGCCTCAGCGCGAAAATCTCGATTCGAGATCGATACGGACAGCCAAGCGGATTGTACACTCCCAGAAACATTCACCGTGACAGAGCTGTCCAGTCATCATGCCACACTCTCTTGATACTCATCTTAGGGGCACATAGATCACGCCATCTTACTTTAACTCTTCCAAAAGAGCTTTGTATTTCGCGACCATGTCCAGACCGTTGAGTTCGGGGGAGAGGGCCAGCGTCCCTTTCAAGAGCTGATTCGCTTGCTTCTTAAACTCCCCGGCTGACTTTTGGTCGGGAGCATAGCGAGCCTGCCCCCAGAGGCACGACGCCGTGTTGTAGATGATCTCGTAATAGGCCGGGGGCTTCTTGACTGACCGCTGGAAGGCCGAACGCAACTTGGCCCAGGCTGCAGTAGCAGCGGCCCACTGCGTGGAGTCTTCATCTGCCATGCCTTGCAAGATGCGAGCCCGTTCGATCAGGGGATCCAGAGCGGTCGGTTGGGCTAGAATGAGGATGTCGACTTCCTTCAACGCCTCTGCGTATTGGCGATCAGCTCGTAACAATCCGATCCGTGCCGCTTGCACCCGGGTCAAGGCCGCAGCCGTTTGCGGAGTCTTCTTCTCGACTTTCGCTCCCTCGTCCAGAACACGCTGGTACAGTGATTTGGCAAGATCCGGTTGCCCCGCCTCGGCTGAGGAATCTCCGAGTGCGACCAGTTCCGGCAAGCTCAATAAATTCCGGGTCGCCAGCTTGGTGAGGAAGTCCGCGAGGGCTGCCTTCGAGGTATCTGCTTTCGCTTGGGCCGCGACGAGAACGGCCTGATCCGCAGCCCCCTGATTCGTGATTTCGGTGACTTGCCCTAGATCGGCCAGGTAGTCATCTCGCATCATGCGCGACACGCTGATGAGCGCAGCATTGACCGGTGGCATATCCTGCCCCTTGTCCAGCAAGAGCAAGCCGCTGGCCAGGGCTCCGGCAAAGTTTTTCATGGTCGTGTGACAGCGGATCGCCGACACGAGAGCCCTCAACTGGGATTGATCCAGTGACTGCGGATTCGTGTCGCGGATCGTGGTCTCCAGAGGAAGGAGTAGCGCGATCGCCTGGTCCGAGGCCCCGGTCTCCAGATGCAT
>JANOKO010000508.1:0-2509 GCA_031419335.1 Planctomycetota bacterium | reverse complement strand
CCCTCTCGGGTGGCAGCGCGAGTGGATCGCCTTCAACCGGCTGTGTTCGACGTGGGTGTAGATCTGCGTCGTACGGATGCTGGCGTGGCCGAGCATCTCTTGCAGGGCGCGAATCTCCGCTCCGCCCGCCAGCATGTGCGTGGCGAAGCTGTGACGCAGCGTGTGCGGGCTGATCTTCTGGCCGCAGCCGATTCGTCCGGCGTAGCGCTTGACGAGGTGCCAGACATTGATGCGGGTTAAGGTCTTTCCGGAACGGGTGAGGAACAGGGCCTCTTGGCCGGGCTCGTGGACCAACTTGGGTCGCTCGTGTTCGAGGTAGGCTTCAAGGGCGAGAACGGCGACCGGATTGAGCGAGACGATCCGCTCCTTGTTCCCCTTACCCAGGCAGCGGCAGTACCGCTCCCCTAGTCGGATGTCGGAGAGCTTGAGGTTCGCCACCTCGGAGGCTCGGCAGCCGGTGGCGTACATCACTGTCAGCAAGGCCCGATCCCGCAGCGGATACCTGTCCTCCCGGCAAGGAGCGGCAAGCAACTTCTCGACCATCTCCGGACTGAGAACCGTGGGGAGATACTGCCACAGCTTGGGCGAGGTGATGAGGTCGATTGTACTCTCGGTGACGACTTGCTCCAGAACCAGATACCGAAAGAACATCTTGAGGGCTACCAGCTTGCGGGCCACGCTGCTGGCCGCCAATCCCAACCCGTGCATGTGCTGCAAGTACCCGCTCATCAGGGCGAGGTCGACTTGCAGCAGCGACAGCACCTTTTCCGATTCAAGCCAGGTCAAGAACTGCGACAGATCATTGCGGTAGGCAGCAATTGTATTGGCCGACATCCCGCACTCAGCAGCCAGGTACTGCTGGAAAGGCACAAAATACGCACGAGGATGCGTGGGCGAAGTCTGTGGATTAGTCTCGACAGGGCGCTTGCGCGGGGGCATCAGACGAGCTTAGCAGGTGAGAAGATCGATTCCACTGTAAGGTCGACTCCCGTGCCAAAGAGAGATTGCTGCGAGGTCGGCTTCAGGCACAAAAACTCGAAGAAACGGATCACCGATTCTGTGGGGCAGACATTGTTGTCTTTCCGTGTTGCCAGCGACGACCCGATGTCCGGTTGTTTCTGCGCCCTGGAGACGATCCGAGTTGGGGCTTGGGAAGCATTCTCGTTGCCGTGTACACTCATGAGTACGGATGAGGATTCGGGCAGACAGACTCAGGCCCGCCCTCAAATCTCTTCGACCTGACGTTTCCGTTGTGGAGCCTGTTCCATGCATTTCATCGATCCCCATGTCCACATGGTATCCCGCACGACAGACGATTATGAACGGATGGCCCGAATGGGGTGCGTGGCCCTGAGCGAGCCAGCCTTCTGGGCGGGGTTCGACAGGGGGAGCGTCGAGGGCTTCCGCGACTACTTTCGCCAACTGACCGAGTTCGAGCCGAAGCGGGCCAGTTGGTCCGGCGTGCAACACTTCAGTTGGCTGTGCATCAACGCCAAGGAGGCCGAGAACGTCAAACTGTCGCGAGAGGTGATCAAAATGATCCCCGAGTTCATCCACCAGACGGGGGTGCTGGGGATCGGGGAGATTGGCCTCAACAAGAATACGAAAAATGAGTCGACGATCTTCGCGGAGCACCTGGAACTGGCGGCTTCGTTGAAGGAGTTAGTGCTGATCCACACGCCGCACTTACAGGACAAGTACAAGGGCACCCGCATGATCGTCGACATGCTGAAGGAGCGGTCCGATCTCCAACCCGGTCGCGTCTGTATCGATCACGTTGAGGAGCATACCGTCCGCCTCGCGAGGGACAACGGGTTCTGGTGCGGCATGACCCTCTACCCTACGACCAAATGCACCCCGGCCCGAGCTGCGGACATCATCGAGCGTTACGGCGATGACCGGATCATGGTCAACTCGGCGGGAGACTGGGGTCCGAGCAACCCACTGGCCGTTCCCGACTTCATCATGGAAATGCGCCGCAGGGGCCACAGCGAAGCCAAGATTCGAAAAGTCGTGTACGACAACCCGCTGGAATTCTTCAGCCAGTGCGATCGGTTCACGTTTCGGGTGCCGGAGTAGTCGGCAATCGCTGTATTCTATTGTGAGGTACAAAAACCGGTTCATGGCGGTGTGGAGGCGGAGTGTCTCTGGTCAGGGTCTATTCGGTGAGAACAGCTCTGTGGGAGATCACGGGTGGGAAGTCGTGAGGCTACCTGTGTGCCTTGATACAAGGGTTCGTCATGATCAACTTCTCGATACCAGAACTTCTTTCGGCTGCACCAACCCGGTCGCCTAAAGCGGCAGCCCAGGGATGCCCAGCCTTAGCTCACGTGGTTCGCACGTGCGATGTTGGACATGTTCCCGCATCTGCCACCCACGATGCGTTGCGGGCTGGGTGAATGCGCTTCGCTGGCCTACAATCACACCGCGATTCCACCGAGGAGGTTCATGATGCGTGGTGCTGGTCTTAGACTCGATAACGATGTACGGCGTGTCTGGAAGTGTGATG
>JANOKO010000507.1:0-2467 GCA_031419335.1 Planctomycetota bacterium | reverse complement strand
CCGGAAGGAACGGCAGCACGAGCAGCCCCACGAGGAATACTCCGCACATCGCCACCCCGCCGTACCGAATCTTGAGGATCGGATCGAGGTTGGGGTCGAAGAAGCTGTTGATCCAGATTTTCACGAGCGGACCAGCGGCGGCCACGAAGCGTCCGACGTTGTAGCAGAAGCTGGTTCCGGTCGAACGAAGCCGTGTCGGGAACAGTTCCGGAAAGTACATGGCGTATCCCGCAAACAACGACAGTTGGCAGAACCCCATGATCGGCGCGAGAACAAAAATCTGCCATAAGTCCTGCATGAACCAGAAGACCGCCGCCGTACTGAAGAACGCCGCCAACAAGGCGATGACGAACGACGGCTTGCGACCGATCCGTTGGGAGATCAAGCCGAATCCGAACATCCCAAAGAAGGCTCCGATATTCGTCGCGATCGCGGTGAGCCCCTGATAGATCTTCATCCGTCCCTCGATCTTGTCGGAGATGGGCTTCTTTCTGGCAGACTGGCTTTCGTCGAGTTTAACGTCAGCGGCCGCATCTCGAATGGAGACGAGTAGTGCCGCTTCCTCGGGGGTGTTGGCGGCTGCGATCTCTTCGGCGTAGATCGCTTGCGTAATCGGTTTCTCCTGGACCTTGCGCGTCAAGTCCGGCGCATAGAATCCAATCGCCCAGAGACCGATCACGCCGGAACAAGCGAGTACCAATCCCAATAAGGCGTGCTTCCGCAGTGTGGGATCAGCAAACAACTCTCCATAGGAACCGAGTTTCTTTTCCGAGGTGGCGTTGTTGGCCTTGGCCTGAACCCAAGTGTCCGGTTCCTTCAATTTCGAGCGAATGACCAAGGCGAGCACAGCTGGCAAAGCCCCAATACAAAACATGATTCGCCAAGGCGCGTAATCGAGTCTGCCTTCCCCTTCGGCAATTCCCAACCCCATGTTAATCAGAGCGGCGGTCACATTGCCGACGGCGGACAATGCCTGCAATGAAGCCAGTGCTTGTGGACGTGCGACAGCGGGCATGACTTCCGCCACCAGCGCCACCCCGACAGCGAATTCCCCACCCACGCCCAGCCCCGTCAAGAAACGAAAGAAGGCAAAGTCATAGACCGTCTGAGACAGTGCGGAGAGACCCGTACAAACGGAGTAGATCAGAATCGTCAACATCATCGTCTTCGCGCGGCCAATTCGATCTCCCAGCATCCCAAAGAACAGCCCCCCAGTCGCCCAGCCCGCGATAAACACTGATGTGGCGATGTCACCGTAAAAGGTACTCGCCTCGAACAACAGTTTGGGATCTGAGATCGATGATTTCAGCAAATCTTTCATGGCTGGGATTCGAGCCATAATGAAGAGTTGCTGATCAAGACAATCAAACAGCCAACCCAGCGCTGAAACCGCAAAAACGAACCAGTGATAGCGGTTCAGCGATTTGTACCACGGCCCCGACTCGGGAGCGGCGAGGGCGGGAGTGTCCGAGTCGTGGAACCCGTGCATGGGGGAGCCTTGGTCATGGGAGCAATCGGTGGAACTGACTGTGATGACGAACTCTAATGATAGCTGTGAGCCATAGTGTAAGAAACACACACGGCGGAGTTGGGCGTCAAGGTGTGTGCGTCACGAAAGTAGGCACACCCAGACGAACTCGCATTGAAGCGACTCGTTCCAGAGGTTTGAACCACGGAACACCCGAAATACCCAGCGCGGCCTACAGGCCGCAATCCAGGTACCCTGGGAATGAGGTCACGGACGTTTCCCACTCATCCCCCTTTGTGTCCTTCGCGACCTTTGTGTTCCATTCTTCTTCTCACCCCCCATCAGCCCGAGTCGAAGCGAGAACACAAAGGTCGCGAAGGGAGAAGGAGAGTTCTCCTCCGAGATTGTCTCAACCTGCATGCATTTCGGGGGTGAGTCGTACGAAATGGAAAACCGAGGATAGCGCATCGGACATCCTCACCACGCGAGTATCGTACTCCCATACAAGAGACCTGCTCATTCCCTTGCCCTGCATTTTTCGTGTGTTTCGTTCGTTTCGTGGTTGGAATCCTGTTTGTGTTGTGCCCGATACCGTGACCGATGAACGAGAGGCACACACGAGTTATGTCTCTGGCCAGTTTATCTGGCACGGCTCATGAGGCCGAACGGGCTGGGCATTCTTCCAGCCGGGGGCCACGCCCATGGACGGTGGGCCGACCTGGAATTCCGAGGGCTGAAGGGCCCGGCCATTCTGCTCCAGCGGGGCGAGTGGTGATCGGAAGGGTTCCCCGTTGGGTCTGGTGTCGCTGTGTGGGTCGTGGACCAGGGCCTCCCATCATGCTCCTGCTCCAGCCCTTGTCAAAAAAAGTTGCTGGCACACATCTGACTTCCGATGAGGTTTCAGAACTGTCCGGCTAACTTTCAGCGGTCGCATTGGACGTGAGGTAAATAGCACAGCTTTCGATGTCTCGATTTTCGCACGATTTCAATTCGGACGAC
>JANOKO010000506.1:0-2768 GCA_031419335.1 Planctomycetota bacterium | reverse complement strand
TGCTAACCAAGATCCGAGCGGTAAACTCACCGAGGTGGATAGTTTAGCTCAGAGATCGCGCCAACGACAAGCATTATCAGATGCAATCTTATTAGAACTGATCGGCTTGGGTCTATCGATCGTGACTGGCTCCTTAGTATTATTTACAGTTAGAAGCTATGTTCTCGATCGAGAAAAAGCTCAAAAATCTCTTGAGACATTCCAAGCTGGCTTAGTCGATCTCAACGAACAACTTCAGCAAGAAGCCCACGTAAGATCTCTCGAACAAGAGCGAGTTGCCCAAGAAAGTGCTACACTCCAAACCGATATCAGTCACATTCTCGATGTCGTAAGTTTTCTAGAAAATGGCAATCTTACCGTTGAGGCTGATGTAAACGAACGATCGACTGGGCTAATTTCGGATACCCTCAATCGTCTGATCGAGTCGCTCCACCAGATCGGGGAGGTCCAGCAGACTCCCTCCGAGCTTGACCACAGCAGTGGGAATCGGCCCAGAGATTGGGAAGTGTGAAACCGGGGACAGAGGGATGATGCTGTACATGAGTCGCTAAACAATGCCAACAGGCCCACGGAAAACCGTGAGCCTGTGGGATTGCAACAAAGGAAATGGCTCCCCACGTTCTGCCGAACGTGGCTACGGTGTTAATCGTCGACGCTGAACATGAAGTTCTCAGAGAAGACACCCTTTTCATCCGGGATCGTGTAGCCACCGGAGATCGTGAAGTACTTCTCAATCTTGTCGAAGTCAGGAAAGACACTGAAGTCAAACTGACCTTGGAAAACCGCATCGAGTTTGCCACTCTTGATCATGTCGTATGTCGGCCTCATCTGCTTCGCCAAGTCGGAGAAGGTGATGATCGAACTCTGGGCGGGCATGAGTTTCTTGAATCGAAGAAAACTCTTCGACTTCGCCAATGTGCCATCGCCACTGCTGGTCGGGCGAAGTGCTGCTTCCAACATGGAGGCGTGAGTCGAGAAGAACAAATAATCCTTGGCGATGCACAGCGCCGGTGCAACATCCTGGCTGGGAGCCTGGATGTCGTAGATCTTGGTCCCCTCAAAATCCCGCTCAGTGACTTGCGATCCAGCCTTGGCCAGGATGGCATTCAACGTCTCCTGAAATTTGGTCGAGTCCTTCAGCTTCACCGCCACCAGGAGCTTTTGGGCCACTTGCTGGGCTTCGGTGTTGATGTCGCTGAGCATGATCACCTGACCATCGATCTGATCGATCAGATCATCCTTCAGATGGAAACCCAACTGGCCGGTGAGCTGGCTCACCTGCGCTGCGGCAGCACCGGGCTGATTGAGAATCGTGTCTGCCATCTCGGTGAGGGCATCGTAGGCTCCAGGGGCATCCCAGTTCAGGGCGGTATACTGCGGAGTGTCCGCTCCGATCCACGTGGGAGGTGCCAGATCGGTGGCGGGGAACTCAAAGGCCCGCAGCACACCGGTTGTCGGCTGTTCGGCATAGACGAAGCTCTTTTGATGCACGTCATAGCCACCCTCGGCCAGATCGATGTTGCCTCCCATCGCTTTGAGCTTGTCGAGTCCCGTGATGGGCAGATATGCCGAGATCATCAGAGCCTGGGTGGAAAAGTTCTCATTGGCGTTCAGGGCTGCGGTCACCAACCCGATCGGGTCGACGTACCATTCGACAACAGAATCATCGTCTTCACGAGTCGCGCACTTGGTGCGGATATAGCTATAGACCTCTTCTTCGGCCAGAACGTCATCCGATTCGCCATCCCAGCGCGACAAGACATCTTGCAGCACAGACAGATCTGAACCGCCCACAAAGACGCCCTCCTCGGTGAAGAAACAGAAGGTGTTCTTTGCTTCGTCGGAAGCATCAGCGCCCGGCTTGGGAATCTCGTAGATCGTGACTTCAACCTCTTCGACGGTCTCGGTCTTTTTCTTGGCTCCCTTGGAGGTCAGAGCTTCATCGAGCTTAGCCAGTGCCTTGTCGAGAGTCTCTTGCTGATCGCCAATGTCCATCAGAACAATCCCGGCCAGATCACGACCAGCGGGCTGGAGCAAAGCAATCGTGATTTCTCCCGCTGGAAGATTGAGCAGATCGCTCAGTGGAAAACCCAGTTCTTCTCCCGCCTCTTTGGAGGCCTTTTGAAACCCCTCATCAATCGTGTCACGAACCTTGGCCATCGACTCATCGGCATACATCTTCCCAAAGCCTGTTTTGGGAAGACGTTCCTTCAGGTCAGACAGGTCCGAGATTCGGACATGCAGTAGCACCCCCGGCGGCAGCAGCCGGTCTGATGGCACGGACTCTTCGTCCGCAGCAAACAGAGCAGGGGCAGCCAGAGCGGCGAACAGCGTCACGCCACACAGCAGATTTCGGCGAATCTTCGACAGCAACATCCTCAAGTCCCTTCCCACGGATGAGAGCAACGCGATTGGGACAATCGTCCCGACCTCCGCAAGGAATCGCGTCGCCACGGTTTGAGCCGATCATACCCAGATCGAGGGTAATCTGGAATTGTGTGACACCATCGTCGGCGATTTCTCCGAAATCGCTGGTTCGACGCGATTTGTTGGGACACGTCACGAATTCCGGGTAGACCGCAAGCGGGGAATACACGCCGTCAAACATGAACCTGCCTCGAGTGTCGCCTTTCGCTCTGCGAAAGGACGGTCTTTCGCGGAGCGAAAGACGACACACATGGTTTAACAACTCATTAGAAGTCCACCAACATCCACTTGTGGCTTCCGTGATCGCCTGTTGGCGTCCGCCCACGTTCTGGCGAACGCAG
>JANOKO010000505.1:0-2805 GCA_031419335.1 Planctomycetota bacterium | reverse complement strand
CGGCGATTGCCTCGCTTGAACGCTGGGTCAAGCAGGGAGCTGTCTGGCCGAAAGAGGCTGCTCCTCCCGCGACCGCTGCGATCGGGGTCTCCGTCGAGGCTGCCAAGAGGCATTGGGCTTTCCAGCCGATTCGTTCTCCCGCGGTCCCCACAGTGCAGGCTCAGGATCGCGTCGCGCGATCGATCGATGCCTTCACACTCGCGCGTCTCGAAGCAGTGCAGTTAACGCTCAGCCCTCCGGCGGATCGTCACACCCTGATTCGCCGAGCGACATTCGATCTGCATGGGTTGCCACCGACGCCGGAAGAGGTGTCCGCGTTCGAGAACGATTCAGACCCGGATGCCTTGGATCGCGTCATCGATCGCCTGCTGAACTCCCCACGTTACGGAGAACGCTGGGGGCGGCATTGGCTCGATGTGGCGCGGTATTCCGACACGAAAGGGTATGTCCGGCTTAACGAAAACCCGCGCTATCCGAGTTCGTGGACCTATCGCGATTATGTCATCTCGGCCTTGAACGACGACCTCCCCTTCGACCAATTCGTTCGAGAACAGTTAGCAGCGGATCTGCTCCTCGCGGATGTCGCCGAGGATCGCAGTTCGCTGGCGGCCCTCGGATACCTGACCCTGGGACAACGGTTCCTGAACAGCACTCCCGACATTATCGACGACCGAATCGATGTGGTGTCGCGCGGGCTGTTGGGTTTAACAGTCAGCTGCGCTCGCTGCCATGACCACAAGTTCGATCCCATTCCCACGCGTGATTACTACGGTCTCTACGGGGTCTTCGCGAACTCGGTGGAGCCACGCCTGCCACCGCTCATACTGCCCGTTTCGCAACAGTCGGAGTATGGCCCGTACTTGAAGGAACTTCAGTCGCGGTCGGATCAATTGGAAGAGTATCTACGTTCGCAGCAGGTGGCGCTCACAACCTCCATGCGACTGCGGGCAGGTGAGTATCTACTGGCCGGGCAGCACGATCCGGTACAGGCGAACTTCCTGGCAGTGATGTTCTTGATCGATGCCAGCCAGGACTTAAATCCGGTCATGACCCAGCGTTGGGCTCGGCATCTGGAGCATTCACGCAAAGGGCACGATCCCGTCCTCGCCCCGTGGCACGAACTGGCACGGTTCGACAAACACCAGGCAAGACTGGCTGAGGCGAATCCGGCCGATCCCGCGACGAGTTCTGCCGAATTCGAGGCGCATGTGAGCCAGTTGGTTGTTGAGTGGCGAAAGCCAGCGAAGAACTCACCACGTATCAATCGCGTCGTCGTCGAAGCCTTGTCGAACTCACCTCCCCACAATCTGGCCGAAGCGTCGCAGCTCTACGGGACACTGTTCCATGAAGCCGGACAGCGCTGGCAAGACACCTTGCAAGCATCCCCTGCTGCAACACAGCTCACAGACCTCGAGTGGGAGGAGCTGCGACAATTATACATGGGGGCCAACTCGCCGTTGACGTTGACGATGGGGGATGTTGAAGAGTTTCTGTTCGTCGACGCCACGACCCAGCAACAACTGCACGCCAAGCAGAGGCTGGTGACCGATTGGATCGGCTCAGCGGGGGCGGCTCCACATGCGATGGCCTTGGAAGACGCTGCATCGCCGATCGACTCCCGCGTCTTCATCCGGGGCAATGCCAGTCATCCCGGGGAAGTGGCTCCTCGGCAGTTTCTGACGGCGCTGACACCCGTGGATCGTCAGCCGTTCCCGCACGGCAGTGGTCGCCTTGATCTGGCGCTGGCGATCACCCGCCCAGACAACCCATTGACGGCCCGCGTTATCGTGAATCGCATCTGGATGCATCACTTCGGCGCTGGACTGGTGAGAACACCCAGTGACTTCGGGATGCGCGGCGAGCGACCCACTCACCCAGAACTGCTTGATCATCTGGCCAGCCAGTTCATCGCGAATGGATGGTCGCTCAAGTCACTGCACCGCGAAATCATGCTGTCGTCCACGTATCAGCAGCAGAGTGTTATGGGCGAACCGAGTACTCTTGCCTCAGCCCGACTCGCCGATCCGGAGAACGCGTTACTGTGGAGCATGAACCGTCGTCGACTCGACTGGGAGTCACTGCGTGACGCCATGCTTGCGACATCCGGACAGCTCGATCTGACAATGGGCGGACCAAGCGTCGAGTTGTTGCAGCCCGCGTTCTCCTCGCGCCGTTCGATTTATGGACTGATCGATCGTCAAAGCCTGGCGAGTGAATTGCGAACGTTCGACTTCGCTCCACCCGATTCGTCGAGTCCGCAAAGACACCAGACCACGGTGCCGCAGCAGGCGCTATTCCTGATGAACAGCCCGTTTCTCAAACAGCAAGTCGAGCATCTCGCAACTCGCCTGGATGCCAAAGCCGACTCGACAGTCGAGCAGAAGATCGACACCGCCCATCGATTGCTGTTTGGCCGACCAGCCACACTCAAGGAGGCGGAGTTGGGGAAGCGATATGTGACGGCGATGGATCCCAACGTGGCGTCTCCCCCGGACGCAGCGGTATTCTTCTCGTCGTGGGAGGAGTACCTGCAAGCGTTACTGTTGTCGAATGAGTTCATGTTTGTGGATTAAGTTGGCTGGCGCGCGCGGATAGACTTCACGCGGGTCGAAACGAGGAGACAACCATGTGGACACGCCGTGAACTTCTGACATGTACTGGCCTGGGAATCGGCTGGCTCGGCATGACCGATCTGCTCGGACGAGAAGCGGCTGCGTCGGCAGCCACCACCCCTTCCAATCCGCTCGCGCCCAAGATGCCGCACTTCGCAGCGAAGGCCAAGCGGGTCATCCACCTGTTCATGAA
>JANOKO010000504.1:0-2152 GCA_031419335.1 Planctomycetota bacterium | reverse complement strand
CGACATTTCAAATCCTTTGCGGTGGGAGGCACTTCGTCAATTATGGGACACCCCCCGATTTGCCGACTTGCCGGAATGGTTTCAGGTCGGGGACGAATTGGCGTCGTCCTACTACTTTGTGGAACCAAGACAACGTGCTGATTTCGAGATTGTCTCGCGAGAACTACTGACCTCACTCCCCAGAGTGTTGGCGGCGCTCCCGCCGAATTCCGAACAGCTAGCGATGCTGGAGTCTCTGTATGCGACCAATCTGTTATTGGCCGTCGATTCGGCCCGAGATCGATCGGACACGACTGAAATCGTTCGGCTGGTCTCTTCGTTTGAGACGCACTTCGACCAGCGGGACATTCAGTTCAGGTGTCCCCTCGACCGCCCCGCTCAGCGAATACATCATCTCGGTGAGATCTATCGCACGACGATGACCGGTCATGTCGAGCAGATGAAACAGAGACAGGCGACCGGGACAGCCCCTTGATGAATGGCGAGAGTCCGGAGTCAGCCAGATGGCCGCCTCACCTAGGGCGTTTGAATGAGTTTGAGTGGCCAGGAGACCGTGAGACGGCTTTTCCCGCCCAATGGGGTGTGCCATCGAGCGGGTGAATCGGGATGATTTTCCACAGCAGAGGTGGGCAACCCACAACGCCGCAGCGGAGGAGGCAATTGATGAATGACGTGATCACGTCCATTTCGACAAGCCTGTCGCAACCGTTCGTGGTTGAGTTCATGGATCGTCAGATGATTGAAATACTGCGATCGAAAACGACGACCGAAAAGATCGCCATGCTGGGTGCCGCCCATCGGACTGCCAAGAAACTTGTGGCCTGCGGAATTCGGGGTATGCATCCCGACTGGTCGGATGAAGAGGTCCAAGCGGAGGTGACCCGGAGGATGTTCCGTGGAACAACCTGACATTCTGCGGTATGGAGTCAACACACTGGAGCGGATTCAGATTCCGTATCTGATCGTGGGGTCGTTTGCGAGATCGATCTGGGGTGAGCCTCGGCTGACGATGGATATCGACATCGTCATCGATCTCCGCTCGGACCAGATTGTCCCTCTCTGTCAGGCATTCCCGACACCCGAATTCTATGTCAGAGAGGGCGCAGTTCGGGAAGCTGTGACGAGGCGGCGACAGTTTAATGTGCTGCACCCGACTTCAGCCAACAAGATCGATTTCATGATTCCACGCGACGACGCCTGGAGTCGATTGCAACTGACGCGCGGTCGACAACACAAGTATGATGGTGACATCGACCTGCAAGTGAGCAGCCCCGAAGATGTGATCATTGCCAAGATGCGATTCTAC
Source organism: Planctomycetota bacterium (assembly GCA_031419335.1). Taxonomy (GTDB): domain Bacteria; phylum Planctomycetota; class Planctomycetia; order Planctomycetales; family Planctomycetaceae; genus TH-plancto1. The sequence goes on along the minus strand of JANOKO010000504.1, from coordinate 846 downwards.
AAGGAAGGCCAATTGCCAAAGCACCTCCGCGATATCGCCGGAGTTCTCAACCTCCAAGGGGATTCACTGGTTCGCGAATACATTGCGAAATGGGCTCAGGCGATGCAATTGCAAGACATCTGGCATACGATACTACATCAAGAGAAACTTCATTCAGGTTGACACCCCAGTCCCGGCCGCTCGAACACAGGACACACCGTCCCATGCCCCAGATCTTCTCCCGTCGCACGTTCATGCGTGGTCTTGGCGTCTCGATGGCTCTGCCGTGGATGGAGTCGCTCCCGGTGTGGGGCGATGAGATCACCTCGACGGCTCAGAAGTCGAGCGAGGCACCGGTCCGGATGGCGGTCCTGTTCTCCGGCAACGGCTACCACAGTCAAGAGTGGTGGGCCAAGGGCGAGGGAAAGGCGATGGAACTGGGGCAAGTCCTGGCCCCGCTACATGACTTCCGCGAGAATCTGCTGTTCGTGCAAGGGCTGTATAACGTCGAGGCCACCAAGGGGAACATCCACAGTTCCCAGACTGGCAACCTGCTGTCGGGGGCTCCGCTTGCTTCCGGCGGCGACATCCAGTCGGGGACCAGCGTCGATCAGTTGTTGGCCCAGACGTATGGGCGGTCGACGAAGGTGCCGAGCCTCGTCCTGGGGTGTGAGGCAGCGAACCCCTCGGTCCACAAGAACTACTCGATGCTGTACAGCTCGCACATCTCGTGGTCCTCGCCGACCACTCCGACGCCGCTCGAGTTGTACCCGGCGTTGGCGTTTGACAGGCTCTTCAAGGACGGGGCCGAGAAGGGTGATAAGAGCGTACTGGACGCGGTCCTGGAAGATGCCGGGGACATCCGTC
>JANOKO010000503.1:0-2760 GCA_031419335.1 Planctomycetota bacterium | reverse complement strand
GTCAAGGCGTGGACGTACTACTTGCGTGATGTGGGAGCGTTGACATCACCGCCTGTCCCCGTCAACCCGGCTGCGGTCTCAACCTTGGGTGGCGTTCTGAAGAACTCGGGGCACAATGAGTGGGTCGATGCCCGCGCCAATCAAACGGCGTTCACCAGTGTCTACGGCCCCAACACCAAGGTGCCACACGCCAGCGCAGGAACCACCTATGATGTCGATTGGGTCAACGTCCGTGAAGGAGCCTCAGCCACCGATGCGACCTATGCGGCGATGACCTCCCGCAGCTTTCATACGGGGATTGTCAATAGCCTGTTGATGGATGGTTCGGTCAGGTCGATCAGCGAAAATATCGATCTGGGAACGTGGAGAAGGCTGGTCTCCCGCAACGATGGCCAAGTGACCGGTGAGTTTTAGTCGACTCGCGGATAGTCTCGTTGTCCTGACCGCGCGAGTCGAGGCTCTCATCCCACGAGTCCCGATCGCATAATCAAGTTGACATTCAGGTGACGAATAAAAAACTCCCCGGAGAGGCTCCGGGGAGTCAGTCATGTTGATCACGATCCGTAGGGCGAGTCATCGCCCCGAGGACTAGATCATTTCCTTCAGCTTCTTGAGGGCGCGAACCTTGACCACCTTGCGGGCCGGCTTGGCCTTGATGGTGATCGCTTCGCCGGAACGTGGGTTGATCCCGGGCTTGGCGGGGGTGGCCTTCTTCAGTGTGACCTGAATCTTGAGGAGACCCGGCAGAGCGAAGACTCCCGGTCCCTTCTTGCCCAAGCTGCTGCCGATGAGGGCTTCCACACCGTCGAGAACTGCGACAACGTCCTTCTTGACGAGTCCGGTGGACTCTGCAAGAGAGGCGACGATCTCGGACTTCGACATCGGCTTCGGCTTGTCACTTGCTGCTTTTGCCATCATTGCTCCTTAGAGTGGCGGTGAGTGAATTTGCACATCCAGACGTGCGTGGCGTAAGTAAAACACTCGAAATTCGTGTTGTCAATCACCTCAACGGGGCAAATCTCTGAAAAAACACGGGAATTCCCAAAGTATCTCATCATTGAGGGCTGCAAACCAAGGAAAAACACGTCGCTTGAACCGCTCACGCTCCGCGGACCCACTCCATCGTGCGCCATGGAACTCTTTCCGAACGACCTTTTTCTCTCTCAATCAGCCACTCAGTCCAGTGTTGAGTCTGCGCTGAATGCGGCTGTACCGTCGTGATCTCTGGGACTCCATCTCAGCCCATGGATCAGCCAGGAAGCACCACTCGGGGATGCTGTGACTCCATCGGCAGATCGCGCGAGGGAGTGGCTGGGCTCCGGTGTTTATCGTGAGTTGCATTCGAGGATTTGGGGATGGCGACTGCCATCGTGCGGCCCGTTCTTAACTGTGCCGAGATGAACGGAGCCAGTGACTTCGGGCACTGCTGCCAAAGCTGGTCTTCTCCCTGGAAGACCCCGACCGGCAGGCCATTGAACAGGGCAATGCGGTTCGTGGCCAGGCTCGGCACGCGTGCCTCGTTCCCGAGGATGCCGATCAGGTTCAGCGGGTCACAGGCCGAAATGACCACGAGTTCCCCGGAGTTCGGTTGCTCCTTGAGTTGCCGCAGCTCGCGGATCGTATCGCCCAGGGCGTACTGCTCCCCAGCCACTCCGCTGACGAATCGTCCTCCCCGAATCTCCCCCTGCGCTTCGAGCTTGCGATAGACCTGAAGCAGCTCCCACCAGCGCGGGGCACCCGGTTCGCGACCGAGCAGATCGCGGAAGACGACGCCCCAGCGACGGAGGAGCTGCCACGCCCACTGGTCGATGGGGGCATCCGGCGAGCGGAGTGGCGTAAGCCCTCCGAGAACACTAGATACTGTGAGGGGCACGCCGCTCGGACTCGGGGGGCTGACGCCGCCCCGCTCGCCAATCTCACGCCACAACGTCCACCGTCCGCCGGTTGTGTTCCTCCGGTGCCGCACCACGCGCGGCCCGCGACCGCTGCTCTGACCGCCCGACTTGTCCCCCTCGCGAATCAAACTCCTCAACCCCGAGAACCCATCGGCTGTGACCCACCCGCGTGTGACGAGTTCGCCGAGGACATCATCTAGCTGGCTGGGCAGCATCCGGCACTGCTGAATCAAATCGGTGGCGAAGACGGCTCCTCGCTGGCTCAATATCTGGACGACCTCTTGAGCTTGTGACCCGAGTGACTCCACAGTCGTCGGAGCCGCCGTGGCCAACAACCACGGGAGGTCTTCGCGGAGGCAGATCGAGACCGGAGCGACGCGAGTGAGCGTCGCATTCGGACGGGCCTTCTCCGGATCGCGGACCGGCGGATAGAGACGGCCCCACGTGACCTCACCGGTCAGGCTCAGCTCGTCGAGCCACTCGCGTTTGTAGTCCGTGATCCGCAGCGGCAGGATGTCCGTCTCCCACGCCGAAGCGGCGATGTCGAGGCCCTGCAACTGGGAGATGACCTCGTAGACGGCGTTGGATCCGGTACTGCGAGATTCTGGCCAGAGCCGCTGATGGCGGGTAAGGAACCGCACAAAGGTCGGCACGTCGACCGCCTCGATCTCTCGGCGCAGACCGGCCACAGTCAGGCGATGGATGCGAGAGAGTAACCGCCGATGGCACCACTCGATTTCTGGCGAGCGGGGCGGCGTCAGCCCCCCGAGTGTGAGCGGCAGGGCGCTCGCCCCCGGTTCTGGGGGTGGTACGGCAGGCGGGGAACCGGCGGCGAGCGCCGTGCCACTCACTGCCTCCGAACTCC
>JANOKO010000502.1:0-5405 GCA_031419335.1 Planctomycetota bacterium | reverse complement strand
GCTGTGGGGAGAGGGCCGGGGTGAGGGGCATAGTGCGAGAGGCGTACCCCCTCACCCCAGCCGCTTCTCCGCATGACACATGAGGCAAAGGCGACATCGCTCGCGGGGGAGAGGGGGCAAATTCTCACGGCTGCCGACTTTTCTGAAGCACACCTCAACCACCGGAGAACATCAGCGGGCTTTTGTCTGGCTGAATGCTGAATGCTGAAAGCGGATCGCTGCCCACAGTTGACAATCCCTCCCCACCGCCGGACAGTGTGATCTTGCGCGGAGTTCAACAACACCCGATGAAAGGGAGAGACCATGCGATTGCTCGGACGAACACTGGGATGGGGAGCAGCTCTGCTGCTGGCGGTAAGCGGCATCGCTCGGGCGGATCAATACGGACTGACCGAAGGCAAACTCGAGTTGCAGTCGGCAAACGTGCTGGCGTTTGGACCAGACGGCATCCTGTTCGTCGGTGACAGCAAGGCCGCCAAGATCTACGCCGTGCAGACCGGCGACAAGCCCGGTGACCCCATGGCAGTCAAGCAGAACCAGGAGAACGCCTCTGGGGCGATCGCCAAGGCACTCGGCGTGGACAAGGCCGAGATCGTCGACCTCGCGGTGAATCCCCTGAGCGGTCATCTGGTCGTGTCGGTTTCCACAGGGGCGGGGCCTCGGCTGGTGACTCTCGATGGGAAGGGCGGGATCGTGGCTTTGCCGCTCGACAAGATCGCCTTTTCCAAGCTCGACATCCCGAATGCTCCCGAAGACAAGGTCGTCGGCGAAGGACGCCGGGCTCGCAACAATCGCATGAACGCGGTGACAGACCTCGCGTTTGTGGATGGCAAGCTGCTCGTGTCGGGCATCGCCAGCAGCGATACCCCGTCCACCGTACGGTCGTTCGACTTCCCGTTTAATGATAAAGTCGCCTCGACCGGGCTGGAGATCTACCACGGTGCCCACGGGCAGCTCGAGAACTACGCACCGATCCGCACGTTCGTGCCGTTCATTATCAATGGCGAACCGAACGTGTTGGCTGGATTTGTCTGCACTCCGCTGGTCAAGTTTCCGGTCTCGGCCATCGCCGGGGGCAAGCAGGTCCACGGCACCACCGTGGCCGAACTCGGCAATCGCAACCAACCGCTCGACATGATCGCCTACAAGAAAGACGGCCAGGACTTCTTGCTGTTGGCCAATAGCGCCCACGGCATTATGAAGATCAGCACCGTCGATCTCGACAAGGCCGCTGCCATTGAAGCCCCCGTCGGTGGCGGCGGCACCGCCGGGCAGAAGTTCGAGAAGATCGCCGACTGGAAGGGGGTCGTGCAACTGGAGCAGCTCAACGAGACGCACGCCGTTGTGCTGGCTCTCAATGACGGACGCGGCGATCTGAAGACGTTGGCTCTGCCATAAACGGACTGTCGCTGTTCGAATCGGGAGGGCGAAACGCCTGCTGAGCCGCGAGCGAGGAACAACGCCCACCCTCATTCTCGGCTCGGCAGGAGCCTCGCCCTCCCGATGAGGTCCGCTCCGAACAGGCAAGCTGTTACGAAGCACGTGTGCCTCGCCCCTGTGAAGTGACACGAGATGGACATGGACTTGCTGCCGATGACCCTGATGGCTCTGGCGATCGGGGTCGTCGCGTTTTTGTACTCGTCGGTCGGACACGGTGGGGCCTCGGGATACATTGCGGTCATGACACTGGTCGGGTGTCTGGCAGCGGAGATCAAGCCAACAGCCCTGGTTCTGAATATCCTGGTCTCCAGTATTGGTGCTTATCAGTTCTGGAGGGCAGGGTACTTTTCCTGGAGCCTGTTCTGGCCGTTTGCAGCATTGGCGATTCCGGCTGCGTATGTGGGCGGTTACGTTCATCTTCCGGTGAGGGTGATCCATCCACTTCTGGGAGTGGTGTTACTCGCCTCGGCGGCGCGTCTGTTTTTAGACCCCCAGGATCCTCCCGAAGTCACTCCGCCTCGAAGGTCAGTGTCACTCTCCCTCGGTGTAGGAATCGGGTTTCTCTCGGGACTCACGGGGACCGGCGGAGGCATCTTCCTGACCCCGTTACTCTTGTTGCGTCACTGGGCCATCACGCGCCAGGCCGCAGCGGTGTCCGCGATGTTCATCCTCGTCAACTCAAGCTCGGGATTGTGCGGTCACATCATGAGCGGTCGCCGCATCCCCGTCATGGCGGTGTGGCTGTCGGTGTCCGCAGTTCTGGGGGGAACCCTCGGTTCCTACCTGGGAAGCCGGCGTCTGTCCCCACGAGTGATCCGGGCCATACTCGCTGTGACCCTGATCGTGGCCAGCTTCAAATTGTTATACACGAGTGGAGACACTCCGCGAGCATCCGAGAATCCTGAGAACGACCTCGCCCGCCCGCTCAGCTCCTCCGGAGAATCCACATCACGCATCCTGATTATGGCTGGAAAGTACCCACTGCCAGGGTTATACTTCCCGGCCCGAAAGGGAGCCTCTGGAGAGGTGGCAGAGTGGCCGAATGCGCCGGTCTCGAAAACCGGTATGCCCGAAAGGGCATCGAGAGTTCGAATCTCTCCTTCTCCGCTTGATGATACAAGGTAAAACACTAGGTATCACGCCGGAAACCCCGACACGTGCGGGGTTTCCGTTTTGCGTTTTGGGAGCTACCAACGCCCGTTTTGGGCGAGTTTGGATGCAAATTGATACATCGAGTGACATCGAGCGGAATACAGAATGGCACCATAGTGGGCACCTCGCGGCACCATAGACGGCACCTTTGTGATGCGAATGTTTGGCCTGGATTGTGGTAGAGATGCCCCGTCCCGCTTCGGTGGAGCAGGTTCAATTGCAGCTACACCGATCAACCACCTTGCTTCCGCAGGAGAAGCATTGGAATCACAGCGGGGTGGCACGGGTTGGCCCGCTCTGGGGTCTACCGGTGCTACCCCGCTCGTCCGCCATACGCAGTATGTCCCACAACATGTTGCAACTGGACACTACGGTCAAAGATAACATCCGCGGCCAACGCCTCCGCACCGGCAGGGATGAGCAAGTCCTCGAACGCATTTGGCCAGCGTTTTGCCACGGTTGAACATGCGATTGCCCTGCTGGGCTACACTGCCTTGGATCCCCTGCCATTCATGACCCTTCCACCTGAAACACAAAATCGCCATATCGGGGGCGATCGATGCCAGCGTCTTCCCAACTGTAGGCGTAATCGCCAATGTGCCACAGGCGCAGGGTGGCCCCGGTTGACCGCTTTGGGTCTACCGGGGCGGCGCAGCCGGAAGAGGTGCTGAAACCGAGAGTCTCGTCCAGCAAACCTCCTGTGCCAAAGCACCCAGGTAGGCCCAAAGCGGCCAACCTGGGCCACCCCGCCAACCGGTGCGACCCCGCTCACTCCTCACCCGGCTTTTCCAAATCACTCAGCCCGGCTTGGAGCAATTGGAGGACCTGTCGCTGGCTAAAACCGCCTAGTGCCGGTGATTTCGTATCGAGACCCGCCAGATCACTTGGCTGCGACCCGACATTCACAAACAGATGCCCGCTGGGAACATCACATTCCAAGACAGTCACGGATGTTTTCCGCTTGCTGATCCAGAATGAAAACAGAGGTGTGCGGCGGTAATCCGTGATCGACCACTCCAAAGGCTGACCAAGATCACCATCGATCCTGACGTTATGGCCGAGTAAGGCTGGGTGATCACCGGAGGCCAATTCGGTAGTACTCGCGACACCGTTCGTGATCTCCGCAAAATCAATCCAGACTGTCCCATGATCACGGAGGATAGCACCGTTATCCACATTCAGTAAAGCTTCCTTCCTTCCGTTCTCAGGGTTTTCCATCCGGTCCAGGACTCGCCCCAAGAGGGCCACATGAAACTCGCTCATTTGCCGCACAGAGATCTCATTTTCTGATCGTCGTATCTCGATGTCAATTTCGTCTCCCTCATCTTGTCCCTCCAGAGCCGACTGTCCCGGGCGTTGCAACAACAACGAAGCTCCGGCCGTTGCCACACCAATGACCAACACAGTTCGAATCCATCTCATGCTCATTTCGCTCTCCGACATCAGTGCTGGAACTCACCATCACCCACTCAATATGGTGATCTCAGTACATACCTGCAGGCCCCGGATCTGATGCATACTTGAACGTGGCTTTGCCATTGACAACTACTCCGGGTGCAAGGTTCGGTCCTCCGGGTTCAAGGTCCGACAGAGTGAGTATTTCATATTGAGCCGGAAGGTCATCATAATAGATGTTCATTCCAAGCAATCCACCTCGCATGTTCTCGAATTGCGCGTCAGAAATTGTACCATTAGCATGCAACTGATCGTAGACCGCCCGGTTGAAGTAAAAATAGCTGATCTTTTGAGTGATATGATTGTCTGACATCGAGTCTGCCAGAGTGTTCATTGCAGCACCCGTGATTTGCTTGTTCACCATCAGGGGGAGTGTTATTCCAGGCTGATTCAGTCCGAGCCGCCTTTCACACGACTGATACATGAAGAATGATTCTCGTTCGGATTCGATGACTAACTTATTATTGAATGTCAGATTGTCCGGTCCTGATATCGTTGGTCTCTTTCCTCCCCACTTTGCTATGTCGGCGACTACAAAAGTAGCGAGGTCTCCCGTCGCCGGATCGCTGAAGACAGTACCGTTGGGAAGCACGAACATCCTGATCGCAGAGTTTTTGTTTTCTTGCCACATCTGTGCATCAGGTCGCAGTTTTACACCCTGACCAGCGATACCAAACTCGATAGTGATCTGCATCTTATAGCCTGGTTTCCCGTCAACGCCCACCTCAGCTGCGGTGTCATATGCTGGCTTCAACTTATATGTCCACTTGCAGTCCGCCTCGGTGACGACCTTCACGAAGGCCAACTCCGACTGCGCCCCAAGAGTGTCCATGGCGGTGTATTGGAACTCGTCCATAAAGTACTCGTCGTACCCAGGTGTAACGTATTGCACAGGTCCATCCACGGGGGCCTGGCTCAGTGCATCAAGAATATCTCCACCAACCTCCGGTGCCTCCGAGGAAAAATGTGGAGGTTTGTACCACACAAACAGTCCGGAGACATCAATACGGGCCGATCCGCCATTCGTCGGTTGAGTCACTGATCCTACCTGCATCGCGTCTTGCTCGTTGTCCATGTCGTTCTGCAAGACATAAACAGGAAACTCCACTTCCGTGTCATTTGAAATCCCTATGGTGATGAAATCTGTGATCCCATCAATATTCACAACAGGAGCCATGTTACTAAAACTAATCCGCACCTCTCCCGTATCAGACCCGAAGGCGTCCGTCAGGGTGTATGTAAATGTCGCGATTCCCACGAAGTCGCCGGTGGGATCATAGGTGTAATCGCCCGTCAGCGGATTGGTGATCACTGCCAGCCCTTGTGATCCACTATCCAGGATTTCGAACGTCGGTGTC
>JANOKO010000501.1:0-2264 GCA_031419335.1 Planctomycetota bacterium | reverse complement strand
GACCGACTCCGCACTTGGCAGGGTGAGGTCCACACCGACTCCGCTGGGGCCTCCCCACTGGTGAGTCAATGCCATCGCCAGTAGTCCCCGATACCGGTATGATAGCGACCGGAGGCATGATCATGTTGACTTACGAAACCTTGCTGTCGGACGCCGCTCAACTCCCAGTCGCGGACCGCATCCAGTTGATCGATGCCCTCTGGGAGACGCTGCCGGATGACTCGCTTCCGCCTCTGAATCACGAGTGGATTGCGGAGATTCAGCGGCGTTCGGCTGCGTTCGATTCGGGGGCGGTGGAGACCATCCCTTGGGAGCAAGTGAAGGCCGAGGCATTGCGCCGCGTGAGTGGGGCGAAGCTGGATGCTGCCCATTGATTACCTCCTCGGCGCACGCCGAGATTTCGACGAGTCTTTCGACTGGTATGCCGGACGAAGTCATCAGGCGGCTTTGCGTTTCACAGACAGCTTGGATGCGGCACTGCTGAAAGTGGCAGAGAATCCGACGCGATTCGACAGCATTGATGGCGTGCATCGAGAGTGCGCCCTGAAGATATTTCCGTTTCGCCTCGTCTATCGAGCGCTGGAGAACCGGATTCTGGTCGTGGCAATTGCTCACACGAGACGCAGACCTGGGTTTTGGCGAAATCGCGACTGATCAATCTCCGACGGGTGGCACTGGCGAGGGTGAATGGCAGTTCAACGCCCACAAGACACTGGCGGCCCCAAGCGACCGCCAGTGGCACCCAAAATGAGTCCTCAGGCGTCGGTCGGGCCTTTGCCGACAGTGGCACCCGGCGGGTGGCAGGGGAAACTGAAGACGCCGTGAACCGATCCCCGCGTCCTGTGTCTATAAAACATTCCTTCTGGACAGTCCCGAGTTTTCGCTGATAAAATGCCTCCATGATGCAACTCATCCTGACTGAAGAACAACAACGCATCCTCGACGAATCGGACGAGCCGGTTCAGGTTATGGACCGCACCGGTCGCCTGTTGGCGTCGGTATCGATCGAAGCGACTGAGGCCGAGATCGCCGAGGCCCATCGAATTGCGAAGGAGTTGGACGATCTCACTGGGACAGATCACGGGTTGTCCGAAGCAGACCTGGATCGCATTGCCGAGCAATCGCGGAACTTCCGACCTGCCGCAGTCTCGTTAAGAGAATTGATTGACCGATTGGAAGCCCAGGAATCGCTCTTGAAGAAGTAGCCGAATGAGGCGATTTGTTTTTACTCCGGCGATTCTTCTGAGAATAGCAATCGCGAGACAGCGGGTTCCTGTCGAAGTCGTGTCCCACAGAGAGCCGCGATGTCAACGCCTCGGTTTTCTGTCATCCCCGGTGCCGGGTTCCACGATCAACTCGCCAGCGAGTGGTTGAAGGACCATCGCGTGACCCAAGCCCTCAATCGACTGGACAAGGTACTTCGGACGAGCGGGGATCAGATGGGGAAGTCGTTTCTTCATCAGGGGCGAACCTACCGGTATGTCCGTTATCTCGGGTATCAGCTGACCTACGAAGTCCTCCCAGACGACTGCATCGTCCGGTTGCTCGACATCCGTCCGTTTTCCTAACCCGCATTCGAAGGGATGGCGGGGTCAGGAGGCTTTGCAGATGGCTCCGGCGGCGAGGGTGAGGCGGGTGGTGGCTCACGGCGTTTCACGTGGTTCGCCTTCAATAACTGGTGACCACACGATGGACGATTCCGTGAATCGGACTCGCTGGGATGATGAGCAGTAAACACCCACCCGAATTGCTGGTTGGTCGCGACTCCGGAAGACTGTGAACCGGCCCGCGTGCCCCGACTTGAGCCGCATGTCAGCGGCTCCGGTACCGCACCAGCCTGGCGATCCGTCTTCCCAGTGGTCACCGTTGTTGACTTCTTCTTTGTAGAGCGGGTGGACCTTGCCCTCCGGCATGCGCGGAGCAAACGACATGGGAGTGTATCCGTAGTAATACAGGTCCGACGATCCCGTATTGAGGAGTGCCAGCTCAATCCGTTCATCGCCGGAACCGTCGAACTGGCGGCTAATAACCACGAATTGGGGTGAGTCGTTCGAAGCACTTGGTACAAGCCGCACGGGAACGACTCCGGCGATGGGGAATGTGTTATCGGGATTGCGGTCAAAGCGGTCGAAGAAGTCGGGCGGCAACGCAATGACAACCAGTGTCACGATAATTGACACCGCCACAAGCAGTTCGAGGGGCTTTATTCGGACTCGCATTGCAACATTTTTCCGAAGAGAAAGCCCACCGGTTGCAACCGGTGG
>JANOKO010000500.1:0-2942 GCA_031419335.1 Planctomycetota bacterium | reverse complement strand
GTGCCAGCGTCGAAGGGGGGCATTTCGAAGACGCCCATCGGACCGTTCCAGACGACGGTCTTGGCGGTTGCGATGATGGCAGCGTACTGTTTGGCCGTCTCGGGACCGATGTCGAAGCCTTCGTAGTTGTCGGGAATCTCGCCGGCCTTGACGACCAACTTGTTGCACGAACCCTTAAAGTCATCGCCGCAGTGGGTGTCGACGGGCAGCACGAGTTTGTCGCCGCCCGATTCGATCAGTTGCTTGGCGAGTTCGACCTTGTCCTTTTCGACGAGACTCCTGCCGGTCTTGCCGCCCTTGGCCAGGGAGAACGTGTAGGCCATCGCTCCGCCGATCAGCACCTTGTCGCAGATGTTGAGCAGGTTCTGGATCACGAGGATCTTATCGGAGACCTTCTTGCCGCCGATGATCGCGACAAACGGACGCTGCGGAGCGGAGATCGCATCGGCCAGGTACTTGATCTCCTTCTCGACCAAGGCCCCGCACACGCACGGCTTGTCCCCCATCAACAGCGGGGTGAAGAACATGGACACGTCCTTGCGGTGGCAGGTTCCATACGCCTCGTTGCAGTAGATGTCGGCGAACGACGCCAGCTTGGCCGCGTAGAGCCGGACCGCGCGGCTGTTCTCGGGGAGTTCGGCTTCGGAACCGGGCTCGACCTTCTGGAACCGGACGTTTTCGAGAAGCAGCACCTCGCCGTTCTTGAGAGCCCCGACCTTGGCCGTCGCATCGGCTCCGATGGTGTCCTTCGCGAAACCTACCTCTTTCCCAAGGATCTCGCTCAGCTTGGCCGCACAGGGAGCCAGCGTGAACTTCTCGTCACCCGCCTTGCCCTTGGGGCGACCGAGGTGGCTCATCAGCACCAGTTGGCCACCGCGATCGATGACCGAACGAATCGATGGGAGGGCCTCCCGGATACGCCGATCGTCCGTAATCTTGCCGGAGTCATCCTGCGGGACGTTGAAGTCAACCCGCATCAGAACCCGCTTGCCCGCCACATCCACCTGAGAAATCGTTCGCTTCGCCATGCCGCTCGCCGTCTGTCGTCAAAAATGGTTGATTGCACCGTTGCACAGAGTGAATGTTAGGTGAGGGGGCAGAGACTGCCAAGGACGGGCGCGGGGAGAACTTTTGTCTCCCATGGGGTGGTCGCTGCACTTTCGAGCAAGTCTGTGGACGGCTACGAGAAAGTGAACTGGAGAGGAGAGCGGCTTAGCGGGAAGTGTTCGGGTGAATGGACGGACCGAACGAAACTCCCAGAGTGGCGCGGATCGCCGCATATCAGGTATCCACCGAGATTCAATCCCTCTTGTTCTTGCGTTACACAGATGCCCAAAGTGGACTTCCCCGCGCCCACAAAGCGTGAGGAAGTCCAGTCAGCGTCTGATTCGCACTCGAATGGGGAGGTGGTCCGATCCGATGTCGGGGCCCACTTGCCGGTCCAGCACCTGTAATTCCGGTTCCAGCAGACAGTGATCAATGGGAATGCGTAAGAGTGAATTCCCAGCGGGCCAAGTCGGCTGCCAGCCGAAGCCGATCCGGGAGTCTCGCAGTCCGCAGGCTGCCAGAAAGTCGTGGAACATGGGAGAGGAGGACGTGCTGTTCAAGTCACCCAGAACGACACGCGGTTTGGGGAGAGTCGCGATGTACTTGGCCGCTGTGGCCAATTGCTGGTTACGGAGTGTGGAGTAGGCTCGCCCAGCCGGGGGGAAGGGATGCAGGCCCACGAGGGTCCACTCACCACGAGGAGCCAGAATTCGGCAGTGGACTGCCGGATCAAACCCATCGAGATCGAAGACTTGGGCGTCTGCCATCGGATGCCGACTGATCAGTGCCAGTCCAAAATTGTCTTCTCGAGGGCGCACAACCTGATGCGGCCACTCGGCTTTCCAAGAGCCGATCTGGTCTGCCCACCACGAGTCGACCTCGCTGATAAACACGACATCGGCCTGGGATTCCTGCAGCCAACGGTAAAGGTCCGTAGAGCGGCGATTCCTGGAATAGACATTGGCCGATACAACATGGAGGGTCACGGCGCGATCGCCGGGATTTGAGACCCGCGAGGAGACTGCCGAATAGTACGGCAACCACTCGGCGGCATTGACCACTGTCAGTAACCCCGTGAGCAAGCCGAGACGCCCATGTCGGCGGATCAGCAGGAGCAGTGTTGCGATCCCCGCGAGGATGGTGGCCTGGACCACGAAGTGTGTGGTGATTTCGCAGACCCAGTGCCAACGTCCGAGGTGGCGGACCAGTGTTCCCAGCACGACGCACAGACACAGTGCCTTCGCGAGGGACATCTCCAGGCGTCGTACTGTCGGGGGTGAAGTGACTGGAATGGGCTGAGATGAGTCGGGTGGATGCATGAGGTCAACTCCACTCCGGACTCCGCGCGCTGACGCTTCCGGCTTGGCGGCACACTCCGCATTCAATTCCATTGTGCCAGACGCCGTGCCGATTCCGCGATCTGTTTGACAAGAGTCACGCGGTCGGGGTCACTGGCTTGGGGCAGGCACTCTCGTAAGAGGGTGACCGCCAGTCCGTGCCGACCGGAATGAGCTGCAATCAGGCCGAGATCGCGGCACGCTTCGACGGAGGTGGGGTTCAGAGCCGTCAGGCGGTACTGCACGGGCCACAGAGCAACCCAGTTCGACTGTCGTACGTAGAGTTGCTTGAGGTTCAGCAGCATCCGCTCGATCACCACGCTGGGGCTGGCAGGCTTGAGGGTGGGGAGCAGATCTTGCGGGTCCACTTGAGTGCGCACGCTCAGCCAGGCGAGGCACTCCGCCTCCGAGAGGACGCGCCCCTCTGTAAATGGATCGACATACAGCACCGCACGATCGGTTTTCAGTCGGCAGACCACGTGCTGTGGGGCCGGTGCCAGTTCCAGGGCTATCCCGAGTCGGTCAGCCACGGCGCAGTACAACAGCGACAGCGTGATC
>JANOKO010000499.1:0-4943 GCA_031419335.1 Planctomycetota bacterium | reverse complement strand
CAGACACCCCACCAAGCCCCAACGCTCTCCCACTAAGCAAAACACAAAATCGTTTCGCGACGCAGGCAAGTGATACGCCGCTGGATCGGCCACCGCCATCCCGCTCTGGTCGCTGCCCCATACGCCGCCAAAGGCCAGCATCTGCTTCGCTTGGTGCAACTGGTAATCATCACCGCCGTGCGCACGGCCGTCTGACTGTTGAAACAGAACCGTCACGCGCGAGCGTTGTTCCACCGTCATGCATTTCCAGACCACCGGCAAACAGGCCACTCCCATTGATGCGACAAGTAAGAGGGCTGGCCATCTCGCTCCTGCTGCAAACAGCATGGCAAACAGGACTGGGAAGAACAGGATGGCGGTGCCGAGGTCCGGTTCGATGAGAATCAGCACCACTGGCACCACGGTCAACGCGAACGGCGGGACCATGCCCCACAGGGTGCGGTGACTGCGACAGTACATCAAGTACCGGGACAAGGTCACGATGAACGCGAGCTTCATCAGCTCGGACGGCTGGAAGTCGGCTACTCCCAAGGGAATCCAACCACGGGCTCCGTTCCTGGGCGGGCAGAAAAAAACCACACACAGCAGGACGAGCGAGATCGCGTACAGGGCATAACTCGCCCTTCGCAGTCGGCGGTAATGTAGACACAGCGGCCCCAGCAAGGCTGGCACCGACAGCCCGATCCACAGTAATTGCCGAGGAAGAAACCGTCCCCCGCCCGCCAGCTCATCACCGCGCGAGATCCCTGCCAGTCCAGCCAGCAGCAACAGACCCGTGCATAGCAGGACGACGAAGGGCCAGAACCGGACACGATGCATTCTCGACACTTCGCCTCCTTGCAAAGTGGAACACGGGGCACAAAGTGTGACAGAAACCGCGATTCAGGTCAGCCCGAATCCCACCGTGCGGCTGAGTCACCCCTTCGGTTGGTGCCGTACACTGGCCGTCAGGGGGCGGGCGTCTGACCGGAAGGAATATTTAGCAATTTCGCCACGCCAGTCCAAGCCTCTGCCCGCAAGCGGTGAAACTCGCTCCCGTTCGCTTTCGTCCTCTCCTTGGCGTAGACCCGAAGTGCGTCCGATTCCTGCCTCAGTAAGGCATAGATCTCGATGATCTGCTGCACAGTTTGGGCATCGTCTGGCGTCAGGTCCGTTTTCCGCAAAGCTTCTAACTGGGTCGTCAACGGATCCGAGATCAGAGTGACCTCGCGCATCAGTTCATCGATCTTTTGAGGTGTGTACAGGGCATTCTCGGTGTTATCCGCCACGACTCCGATGTAACCAAAGGTGGTATAGACATGCGACGATGCCAAGCTCCCAATCAATTGGAGTTGGGGGTCGACAGCCTCGGGCTTGGCGGGAGCAGCCGGAGCTTGCCCCCGAGAACGTGCGGGCCAGGTCGACATGGACAGCAGAAGCAGGATGAGTATTCCCGTACGGATGGACGGGCTCCTGAATGCACGGTTGAATGAACGGGTCATCGCCATCGTGGTCTCCTGCCAGGGGAACTGGGGCAGCTGCGCTGTGCGGAATCTCGACACGAGTGCCTGGTCGAATTCATGCGCTCCCACCCCGCATTGTCGGACCGATGATATCACCCGGCACTGCTCCAAGAATCGTATCCGAGAAGTCGTCATTCTTGGAAAGACAAACCAGTAACTCCCGGCGCATTGGCCCAAGAGTCGAGACGGAACCCCAGTCCCCATGAAACAGCCCCGGAGACGAACTGTCCGTCACGGGGCTGGCTGGTTGTCGAAATCGATACGGGTGTCTACTTCTTTTCCAGCTCTTTCTTGATCGCAGCGACCACTTCGTCCGAGTCCGGGGCAACGCCAGTCTTGAAGCGGGCAACGACTTTGCCGTTGCGACCAATCAAGAACTTTTCGAAGTTCCAGCCAATCTTGCCCGCAAACTGCGGATTGGTTTCGGCCCCGGTCAGGAATTGATACAGAGGGTGAGCCTTGTCACCGTTCACGTCGATCTTGGAGAACATGTCGAACGTGACCCCGTAATTGGCGGTGCAAAATTCTTTGATCTCCTCGGCTGTGCCGGGCTCCTGCTGCCCAAACTGATTGCACGGAAAACCGAGCACCACGAGGCCGTCATCTTTGAACGTCTTTTGCAGGTCTTGCAGCGGGGCATATTGCGGTGTGGCTCCACATTGGCTGGCGACGTTGACGATCACGAGCACTTTGCCCTGATACTTGGAGAGCGCTACTTCTTTGCCGTCCAGACTCTTGACCGTGAAATTCAATGCAGCAGGCACAGCAGCTTCTTTCTGGGCGGGGTCACTTTTCGCGGTCTCGGGTTTGTCTTCTGCGGAGAGGACCGAAGCCAGACCACACAACAGCAACGCAACGGCCACAAAATTCTTCATGATGAGAGTTCCTCGAAACCAGGCGGGCGATGGGGTGGGAAGACTTGTCGCGCTCCAAGCCTTGCAGGTTATTCTATACGCGGCCCGGTAAGGAACCAAATCCAACGAACAATTCCGCCATCGTACAACCATTCTCTCGGAGTGCTTCCGGGCTATCGCACGCCGAACCTCCACTACGGCTGACATCGCAGGCCAAGCCTTTTCCACGAAATCACCACGCTTCGCCGAACTCCGGGAGACCCGCGTTTGTCTGTCTGCACTGAATTTTAGAGAGGTCTCCGTCGGGACAGCGCAGTTCCAGTCGAGCCGTTGCCGCGAGTCAGACGTGTCCTCTGGTTCGCGGCTCTGTCGGATCATTTCCTTCTGCGACGACCTAAGTTTCTGGCCTGGAGAGGTCACAAGTCACACTAGACGAGACTCGCTTCGCAGCGGGGAGAGTGTATGCTCCGTGATGTCGTCGAGGGATGCGGACCCCTTTCCGTCAGTCCGTGTGACCTGCATCGAGTGACCGTCGTGAAACACCCGAATCACCACCCAGTCATTCGCGTTTGCACTTGCGAATCACTCCGAGATCAGCCGGAATTATGCCGATTGCTGCAGATCATGGTCTCTGGGGGGGGCTCACGATCCATCGCTTCCGGTCGCCCGGAGCAGGTCGTGATTCTCGACCGAACGGACGGCGATGTGGCGTGCCTGGGAGCCAGCGTTGATATCGAGCGGATCGCGATGCTTGGACCGATCCTGGTGCATCTTCCATTAGAGACATCCGAGCGGCGGGCTCTCTGGCAGGCGGCGATTGAATGGGCTTTGGCTCAGAACCCTGCCGCGATCCAGATGGCGTGTGACGGGACAACGGATGACTGCGAGATTCTGTCTGGTTTGGGATATCCGATCACGACCGAGGTCGGATCCTATGTCTGCGAGTGCATCCCCTGGATGGTGGCCGACGATCCTTTAATGGCGACGCGAAACCTCGACTCGGATTCCGACGAGCTGGTGAATCTGGTGCAACGCACTTTTGTAGAATCTCTCGATATCCCGGAAGCGCTACCCCTGCGAAGTCCCCGACAGATGATTCAGGGATGGATCGAAGACGGGGACACTTGGACACTTATCGCTCAGTCACCCGAGGGGCCGGTCGGTTTGCTGGTTGCTCATCGCCGGGCCGAGGGAGCAGAGATCACTTACGTCGGTGTGATCGACGGGCAACGGAGACGGGGTTGGGGGACTCGCCTGTTTGGACAGTTTTTGAAATGGGCCAGGGACGCCAGTGTCACGCGGATCTCGGTCATCGTGGATCGGAGAAACGGACCGGCGATTCAGCTGTATGAGCGATTCGGGTTTCGAGCCGCAGAGATTTGGATGCCGGTCGTTTTCCACAGGATGACGCACGGCGTTCATTCCGTACTCCATCAATGCAACGAGCCCCCGAGATGACTCGGGGGCTCGCTGATTGTTGGAGATACCAGAATTCAGACGAATTCTAGTACGGCGAATTACATATCACCGTGGTCGTCGTGGCTGTCCTTCTTGTCGGCCTTGGGCTTTTCGGCGATGAGGGCATCGCTGGTCAGCAGGAGGGTCGCAACGCTGGCGGCGTTCGTCAGAGCCGAACGGGTCACCTTGACCGGGTCGATCACACCGCACTTGACCATGTCTTCGTAGACCCCGGTCGCGGCGTTGTAACCTTGATTGCCCTTGAGTTCCGAGACCTTCTCGCACACCACGCCGCCATCGACACCGGCGTTGTCAGCGATCTGGGTCAGCGGAGCCCGGCAGGCCCGGCGGATGATGTTGTAGCCGACTTCTTCGTCGTGGGTCATCTTGCCGCCATCGACATTCATCGAGGCTCGCAGCAAGGCGACTCCGCCGCCGGGAAGGATGCCTTCTTCGACAGCTGCACGGGTGGCGTGCAGGGCGTCTTCGACGCGGGCCTTTTTCTCCTTCATTTCGGATTCGGTGGCTGCCCCGACGTTGATCTGGGCCACACCGCCGGAGAGCTTGGCGATCCGCTCTTCGAGCTTTTCACGATCGTAATCGCTGGAGCTGGCGTCGAGTTCCCGCTTGATCTGCTCGATGCGGGACTTGATGTCAGCGCTCTTGCCGGCCCCTTCGATGATCGTCGTATTGTCCTTGTCAACGACCAGCTTCTTGGCCCGACCGAGGTCGCTCAACTGGACGTTTTCGAGCTTGATACCGAGGTCTTCGAAGATCGCCTGGCCGCCGCACATGATGGCGACATCTTGCAGGAGAGCCTTGCGGCGATCGCCGTAGCCAGGAGCCTTCACCGCAGCGATCTTGAACGTGCCACGCAACTTATTGATCACCAGGGTCGCCAGGGCTTCGCCTTCGACATCTTCAGCAATGATCAACAGCGGCTTACCACTATTGACGACCTTTTCCAATACCGGAACCAAATCCTTAATGCTGGAAATCTTCTTTTCGTGGATCAGAACGTAGCAGTCCTCGAACACGCACTCCATGCTGGAGGTGTCGGTGACGAAGTACGGCGACAGGTAGCCGCGGTCGAACTGCATCCCTTCGACGACGTTGAACTCGGTCTGCA
>JANOKO010000498.1:0-3777 GCA_031419335.1 Planctomycetota bacterium | reverse complement strand
GACACCGACGTTCGAAATCCTGGATAGTGGATCACAAGGGCTGGCAGTGATCACCAATCCGCTGACGGGCGATTACACCTATGATCCCACCGGCGACTTCGTGGGAATCGCGACATTTACATACACCCTGACGGACGCCTTTGGGTCTGATACGGGAGAGGTGCGGATTGATTTCAGTAATCTAGTTCCGGAACCGCAGAATGACACAGCTTACACTAATCACGATCAAGCATATACGGGAGCTGTGGGATGGAACGACAATATTGATCCTGATGGCAATGGGGGGTGGAGAGAGTATGAAGGGGATGCTGTCACTTTTATAAAGACCAGTGATCCTTCTAACGGAACCCTAGCCTGGAACAATATCTCCGGGGAGTACACCTATACTCCCGGATTCCACTATGTCGGCACGGACTCTTTCACGTATATCCTGTCGGACCCGATCGCGTTGAGTACAACTTGGGAGACCGTGAGCATCACGGTTACTAATTCAGTGCCGGAGCCAGTGAGTGACTGGTACACCGTCCTCATTAACGGAGTGTTGGCGGACTATGTTTCCACCAACGACAACTTGACTTCCGATGGCAGCGGGGGCTGGACCGACTACGAAGGCGACAAGATTCTCTTCGAACTGACCGACTCACCCGACTCCGGAGAGTTCGTGTTCGATGTGATGACTGGCTGGTTTAAGTACGAACCCGAAGACGGCAGTATGGACGAGGCCACATTCAGGTACAAGCAGTGGGATGGCGTGGGGCATAGCACAACGGAAGCGACGGTGACGATCAATGTGTACCTTCCATTCAGTGCGGTGGATGACAACTCGTATACGAACACCGATCCGGAGACGAAGGATGCTTACCCGACGATCAACTACTTTGCACTGAAGGACAACACACTCACGATCACCGCTGCTCAAGGCGTCTTGAAGAATGATGCCGAGCCGCAGTACGTGCAGTACTTGACGGCTCACCAGGTTGGTAATGGCGTCTATGGCCATTTCACGATCCAGGACAGTGGGGGATTCACCTACGTGCCCTACGCTTGGGTGTTCGACGATCCGAACTTCTCGGGTCAGGTGGACTACTGCCAGTATTACGCGGAAGATCCATCTGGGAAAAAAGATGGACTGGCGACGGTGGCAGTGGATTTGGCAGAACTCTCGATCACTCGGAATGGAATTGACGTGGATTCCTCCCTGGAGATCCAGACGCTTTGGGTCGGGGAGAAAGTCGTGCTGAGTGCTTCCGTTAAGGGGAACGTTACACTCGCTGGAGTGAAGTTCCAATGGAGTGTAGGAGACATCGCTGTCGATGGGTATACGGGCTACGGTCCATCAGATCCTGTGTGGGATCCAGATGGCACCAGTATCGGACATGACCTCCCTCTTACGGCAGATGAACTGAAGCTGCGCGACATCGATTACTACTGGGTTAATGGTGGTGGAAAGAACTCCTGTGTTACAATGCTGGTTCTTGGCAAGACAAGTTCTGATGACGCGACCTTCACTGTCAAACGACCGAATTCTCAGATCTCTACGGACACATCATCTGTCCTAACAGTTTCCCTTCAAAATGATGTCTACTATCAGTTCGGAATGTCACCTGATGCAGGAATTAGGTTTACACGCAGTATTGACTGGGCAGCAGACGCTGCCGGGACGTTTCGCTGGACTCAGATCCTCATGAAGCGTAAAATAACACGACAAACTAGTTCCACAGCAGAAAAGGAAGTTGCACAGGTCGTTAGTCAGGATGGGGCATTGGACGGAGTGCCATCCTATGAGTTTTCAGACGAGATCTCTGGAACTGACTTCCCAAAGGGGCAGTTTCCAAAGAGTTACATCTACTTCCGAGATGATTTCGGTGCGACTACATATTTGATGTACAAGCACGATAGCGCCGATTCGATTTGGGTTCCGGTTCAAGCAGTCGCGTGGGGTTTCTGTGCAGAATTTACAAAAACCGGCACGAACACCTGGAATTTCGATGAGGGCGTCATTGCTACGGACCCATCCGGAGAAGATACGACCTATTTCCCCGAATGGGATGAGGCGGCGCATTCCTTTGATTTAGATGATCTTATGTGGACTCCCTTCAACTAACTTCTTCACAGAGAGTTGTCACATGCCAACGTCGTTTCCCTGGACTGGCGGATCGCAAGTGTCCCTTCAATGGGGACTCGTGATTGTGGTTTTCGCGATGCTCTGCCTCCGTCCATCAGCTGGATTCACGGAGGATGCACAGGTGCCGTCAAAATGGATCGATGTTCCCGACTCAAATTCCCGGCTTCAACCCGCCGTGGAGGTGCGTGAACATCGCGAGATGGGCCAGCACCGAATTGCCGTGGTCGTCAGATTTCGCGGCTGTGGTCAGGAGATTTTCAACCCGTTCGGAATCGAGGGATATGGTCGTCCGTATTCGATCATTTTGTCGGACTTGGAAATGATCAGAACCTGGCCGATTGTGGAATCGACGGAGGCCCGGTTTTCAGTTCCTCCTTCGAAAGCCTGGGTGCGGGTGACAGAAGGAGGCGTTATCGGACGTGCTTTCTGGATAGGCGAAACCTCTCACAATGCCCAATCTCTCATTGACGACAATAAAATCCCGTGGGATCCTCCGCTTCCCGGGAAATACCTGTTGCATGTCATCGTCCAAAAAAGAATGGATACCTCATCTCCATTTTCTGATTCTGAACAGCTTCGAGTCCGAGAACAAAAGAAATGGGTGATGCCCGAAGGAGACGAGATTGGCTTTCGATCACGTCCGCTAGAAGTGGCCATCGGACAGGACGGAACATTGCGGCCTTCGACCGGACAGCGTCAGACACTCGAAGAGGTCGAAGTGATTCCACAAAATGACTCTGAGGGCAAGCAAGAACTACTCTTCATGCTATGCCCGCCGAAGCCACGTTCGATTCATGCTCCATTTATGTTCAAACATTTCCACATCTTTGGACCATTGCGGCTGCGCATAGACCACCTCAACGGAACACCGATCTACGATTATGAAGCTTCGCAAGCGAAGACATTCGGGCATGCAGTCGGAGCTTCCATCGACTACTGCGTGGGCGTCCCCGTCGATGGAATTGTCGGATCGCCAATCCGCATGAGCAAGCCGCTCCTCCCTGAAACCTACAAACTGACGGCTGAGGTCACGGAAGCGATCGACCGGGATTGGCTATTCGCTCCGATCGACTTGTTTCACCCCAATCCTTCAGCGCGAGTTCCAAAAGTGATTCTACAGAATCGCCGTCAAATCCTACGGATTGAGGCTCCGAAATAGCGGGGTAGCACCTGTTGAGCCGCTCTGGGGTCTACCGGTGTGCCAGCGGCACCAGAGGGGTTCGCGGAGTGGCCCAGTTGGCCGCTTTGGGCCTACCTGGGTGCTTTGGCACAGGAGGTTTGCGGGACGAGACTCTCGGTGTCAGTTACTCATCCGGCTGCGCCGCCCCGGTAGACCCAAAGCGGTCAACCGGGGCCACCCCGCGGGATGGACCGCGAAGGTTAAAGCCAAGGACAAGGCTGCATCGTGATCCGATTCTGGACCAAGCGAACTCAGAAGTGTCTCATCGTGGTGGCGTGTCTGCTCTGTGTGGCGGTCTGGTATCATTGGACTCGCGTTGCTGCCAGACAGCGTGCCCTGGCCTTCCTGAAATCACAAGGACAGGTGATTAGTCGTCAAGAGTGGCGAACGCTGAACATGAATGAAATCAATCCACCACCACGCCCTTACTATCAGCTTGTGATCTCACAATGGTATCGCTACTATACTTTTG
>JANOKO010000497.1:0-2531 GCA_031419335.1 Planctomycetota bacterium | reverse complement strand
GTTGTTCGCGCGAACGATGCCGAAACGTGGCAACCGCCGACCGGGCAACCGCACTTTGCACCCAAGGCGAAGAGCGTCATCTGGCTGTTCATGAACGGCGGAGTCTCTCATATGGAGAGCTTCGACCCCAAGCCGGAGCTGACCAAGTACGCGGGCAAGTCGATCAACGAGACGCCGTTTGCCGAGACCCAGAACCCCGAGAAGCTCAAGCTGGCCCGTGTGACGGTGATCAACGACGCCAACGGGCAGCAGCGGAACAAGCTCTATCCACTCCAAATTGGGTACAAGAAATACGGCGAGGCGGGGATCGAGTTGAGTGACTGGGTGCCGCACATGGGGAGCTGTGTCGATGACGTGGCGATCGTGCGGTCGATGTGGACCACGGATGACAACCACGGGGCCCAGACGCAGTTCCACTCCGGGCGGCACATGCTGGATGGGGAGTACCCGACGCTGGGGGCCTGGGCGCATTACGGGCTGGGGTCGCTGAATGACAATCTGCCGCAGTTCATCTCCATGGGGAACCGCGAGTATTGGAACGCCAAGGACGGGCACTACCTCGGTCCGGCGCACGATGCCGTTCCGCTGCGAGTCGACCCGAACAACCCGCTCGACTTCGGCAAACCGGCGCGGAACCTGACCAACGAGCAACAGCGGGTGGCCTTCGATCTGGTCGGTCGCCTCAACCAGAAGCGGGCGGTCGAGTACCCCGATGACCCCGCTCTGACCGCGCGGATCAAGGCGTACGAGTTGGCCTTCCGCATGCAGACCTCCGTCCCCGAGACCCTCGACTTCGCCAGCGAGACCGAGGCGACGCAGAAGCTGTATGGCCTGGACGACCCAGCCACCAAAGACTTCGGGATGCAGATGCTGGCCAGTCGGCGGTTGGTCGAGCGCGGGGTGCGGTTCATCCAAGTCCAGCACGGGGCCGGCGGGGCCGGGGTGTGGGACGCCCACGGGGGGTTGAAGGCGAATCACGAACGCAACTTCAAGGCCGTCGACAAGCCGGTCGCGGGACTTCTGAAGGACCTCAAGCAACGCGGCCTGCTGGAGGAGACGCTCGTGATCTTTGCCAGCGAGTTCGGCCGCACCCCTGGCACACAAGGTTCCGATGGCCGCGACCACCACATCTTCGGGTTCAGCGTCTGGATGGCCGGCGGCGGCCTGAAGGGCGGCATCGTCCACGGCTCGACCGACGAGATCGGCTTCCACGCTGTCGAGAACCGCCACTACGTCACCGACATCCACGCCACGATCCTGAAACAATTGGGCATCGACTCCCGCAAGCTGGAGGTCCCGGGACGGAAGCGGTTGGACATCGATCACGGGCAGGCGATTGACGAGATCATTGCGTGAAGTCACCCAGACACTTCGACATTGAGCAATCCCCTTCCCCCAGCTTTGAAGTGGACCCCGTTTGTGGGGCCACGGGTCCAAACGCTCATCAATGACCCGTTGACTTCCTACAACTCCGGTTCCACCGTTCTCATTTCGCCCAGTGGACCGTGAACAACCAGTCTGTCTTTTGTCTCACCGCCCGTGTGCAGGGTGTTGGGATCTCGCGTGACCATCTCCCCCGCAACCGGGTAGGATCACTTCATCTGGCTGTCCTGGTCCCCTCAGACGCGAGGCCCCCTTTTCTCGATCTCTTGGACTGCTCGCATCGAGCACCGTTGAATTCCCCATGCCAGTCTCAACTCCATTCCCCCTCGTCGGTCGACTGGCTCCCTCGCCCACGGGGGCGCAGCACATCGGGAACGCTCGGACATATTTGATCGCGTGGTTGTCGTTACGGTCGCGAGGAGGTCGGGTGATTTTGCGGATCGAGGACATGGACTCGCCGCGCGTGAAGCCCGGGGCCGCGCAGCAGGCGATCGATGATCTGCGGTGGCTGGGCCTCGACTGGGACGAGGGGCCGGATGTCGGCGGATCGCACGCTCCGTATGTTCAGACCGAGCGTGTCGCTCTCTACGCCGAGGCTCTCGATCAACTGAAGCGCGAGAACCGCACCTACCCCTGTACCTGCACTCGCACCGACATTGCCGAAGCCGCCAGCGCTCCGCATCTGGGACAAGAGGGACCGCTCTACCCCGGCACGTGCGCCCACCGCAGGCCCCAGGATGCAGAGACGCTCACCACTGAATATGCCTGGCGGTTTCGTGTCTCCGACCAGACTCGCGAGTTGATCGACCGATACGCTGGGCCATCCCGGTGCTGCTCGGCCCAGGAACTCGGTGACTTCGTGATCGGCAAAAGGGACAGCACGCCTGCCTACCAACTCGCTGTCGTGGTCGACGACCACGCGATGGGTGTTACCGAAGTTTGCCGGGGCGATGATTTACTGCCGAGTGCCTTTCGTCAGCAGGAACTCTACGAGGCATTCCACTGGTCCGCCCCGCAGTTCGTGCATGTCCCCCTCGTCGGCGGCCCCCCCCGCCCCCCCCCGGCCCACCCGCCGGGGGGCCCCCCGCACGCAGTACAGCGGGTACAGGGCGGTGCCCCCCCGCCGCACCACGGGGTTATTTCGGGGG
>JANOKO010000496.1:0-2142 GCA_031419335.1 Planctomycetota bacterium | reverse complement strand
CACACACGGTGCCCAGGTGCCCAGGTGCCCAGCGGACGCACCCGGGCGGATTCCAACCGAGTTCACCGCATACTACCATACGTGATTCCCATCATTCCGCACATCCCTGGCCGTCACCGCCCTCCGGAGCCACTCTCGATGGACCTTGTCCAATCTTATCGTCCCTATACCCTGGAGTGGTACAATCACCTGCATGGGATTCTGGGGGATGCCGCGTGCCGCCAATTGGGCGTCTATACCATCCCCGATAGCTTTCTGCTGTCGGTCGTCATTCCGGTTTACAACGAACGGAATACCTTGATGCAGCTCCTGGATCGGGTCCGGGAAGTCCCGGTTCGCAAAGAGATCGTACTGGTCGATGATTGCAGCCATGATGGAACTCGGGAGCTGCTGAAAGAACTGGAACAACAGCCCCACAGCGATCCAATGAATCGACTGTCAATCCAATTTCACGATGTGAATCGTGGCAAGGGGGCAGCTGTGCGGACGGGTCTGAATCGCGCGACCGGGGATGTGTTTATCATCCAGGATGCCGATTTGGAGTATGACCCGGCAGAGATCCCTCGCTTGCTCCAACCAATTGTCCAGGGGCGAGCCGATG
This sequence comes from Planctomycetota bacterium, assembly GCA_031419335.1. Lineage (GTDB taxonomy): Bacteria > Planctomycetota > Planctomycetia > Planctomycetales > Planctomycetaceae > TH-plancto1. The sequence continues at coordinate 1,541 of JANOKO010000496.1, read as the reverse complement.
TCGTCTTCGGCAGCCGTTTCCTCGGAGACCAGCCGCATCGAGTGCTGTACTATTGGCATTATCTGGCGAACAAGATTCTGACAACACTATCGAATCTCATGACGAATCTCAACCTGACCGACATGGAGACCTGCTACAAGTTGTTCTCGAAGGAGATCATGCAGCAAATCGCTCCGTACTTGCAACAGGAACGGTTTGGAATCGAGCCGGAACTGACAGCTCGAGTTTCAGCGATACCGTGTCGAATCTTCGAGATGTCCATCAGCTACCACGGTCGAACCTACGACGAGGGCAAGAAGATTGGCCTCAAGGATGGTTTTTCGGCCCTGTGGTGTATCGCGAAATATGGGACACAGGCGATTCTCGCTCGCCGCCGAGTGAAGAAGTCCCGCCGGACAACATGACAGTCGAGCATTGCACTGTCGTCTTTGCGCTCCGACCGGAGTCCGGTGGCCCACGTCCTCCACTGCCCGGACCTGGGGGTCCAGGCTACGAGAGAGTCCACCGAATCGTTGATGGCTCTAGCGGATGTCTGTCTGTGATTCCACTTCCGTCGCCATCTGTTCGACTGCCTCGGACCGCGTGATCGCAGTTTCCATGCGACTGGCAACAGATTGGTTGTCGGGGCGGCGTCGGTTGCACCATTCCAGATGCGGGATCGCTTCAGCATAGCGACCATTGTCATAGAGCCAATTGGCGAGATTGGACCTCAGGTTATAGGAGTTGCCGTGCCGCTTGATGGCCTTCTGAAGCGTGGTCGTTGCTAATCCCTCTTCGCCCATTTCTGCGAAACATCCAAAGGCTGTGACGATGTGGGATGCGGACAATTCCCCAGTCGTGTGCATCGCCGCATCCAGCTCGGACTGAGCGAGCAACAAGACGACTTTCCGGTAACCTTTCGTGTCGCTAGTGCCAGTGTAAGCTAGTCGCAGTTCACCAAGTGTTGTTCGATCCAGCTCAAAGGTACTCAGGAAGAAGCCGGACGGGTAGTGTGGTGACAGGTCCGTGACGATGGCCTTTCGGCATCTGGCATCTTGCCGGAAGGCTTTCTGATAAAACGCGATGGCCTCTTGCGTGTTCCCCAGATTACTGAGGTAGTGAGCATACTCCATCTGGACTTGGCCATCGAATGGATGCGAGGCTAAGGCTTGTTTCATCAAGCGGTCTTCCATCTCAGCAGGAGCCAGGCTGAGCCAGGCGAGCTTCGCACTTTCCAGATAGGGTCGGGGTTCCAACGGACAGAGTCGCATGGCGCGCAGGCTGGCGGCTTGAGCCCGATGCAGATAGCGACGGTTCTCGCCCATGACCTCGGGAATGTCCAGCCAGGCGTACAGGGTGTTGCGGTTGGGGTATTGCGACGCAAGAGCGGCTTGTCGGATTTCCTCCATCTTTAAGTCATGCTCTGCCCCGTGGGCCAGTAAAAACTTTCGCATATGAGCGCGAGCAGCACGCATCTGAAGGATCGGGTCGCGGGGATTCGCCTGGACGGCTTTCAAGATCGCGGCGATCTCAAACCTCGTCGAAGTCAGACCGTCTTCCCG
>JANOKO010000495.1:0-5012 GCA_031419335.1 Planctomycetota bacterium | reverse complement strand
CGTCATTCACGAGGTCTGGTGACTGCTGATCTCTGCTGAGAGCGATCCGTTCCACTTCCCACTTTGTCAGGGCGTCGATCAGAGTCTGTTCTCGAACTTTGAGATTCTGCTCCAATGCCTCCAGAACCTGCTGACGAGTTTCGATGGACGCCGACTGTTCGACAATTCGATTCGCATTCGACTCGTTCGTGGCTGCCTGCAATTCCAAGAACTCGGCACGCTCGGCTCGATGTTTTGTCTGGTCGTTCGACGCACTCTGGACTGCCGACTCGGCTGCCAGCAACCGCTGGTTCATGCTGCTCTCAGCCAGTTGCTGCTTCGATTGCTGGGCACGCAACGTCGATCGATCTAAAGTGAGTTGACGGAACTGCTGGTTGAGGGACTCATCTCGGATATCGAGTTCCGTTCTCATGCCCTGCAACTCGCGGCCCCGTTCAGCGATTTCTGCAGTGAGCATCGCGAGAGAGGTTTCACGCTCGGACAGCGCCGAGAGGGTTTCCTGGAATGACCGCTCACGTTCTTCCAGACTGACCAGTCGACGCGCCAACTCGCTCTCTTGGGATTCCGCGAACTGAGCCTTCTGCGTCAGCGAGGCGAGGCGCATGGCCACTGATTCTTCTCTTGCCAATAGCTCGGCGAAGCGCCGGTCCAGCTCTGCGGACTCCAAGGAAATCTGGTCTCGACTCGCCTGAAGTGCCGACTGGGACGACGCCAGCAATGCCTCCCGCTGCGTGAGTGCTGCCTCCCGTGGCTCGAGTCCTTTGGATTCCACCGTCATGGCGGAAGCAGGTAAATGTACGGACATCAGTGGCACAGTCTCGATGTGTGCTGGCCGCTCCATTTCTCGATCTGCCAGTGCCAACGCCCGGTCAGCGAGTGCGGAAGACTCGCCTTCCAACTGGGCAGCCCTTTGACCGACGGCTTCCTCACGCTGCGCAAGATGGTCTTGTGCTGCTGCGAGTGCCTGGAGTTTCTCGTCCAGCTCCCGGGATGTCGTGGCTTCCGTCTGTTGTCGGACGTGCAGTGCCTGCTCCTGACCAGCGAGGGCTTCGACTCGCTGCGCCAGTTCTGTGAGATTCTGATCCAGCTGTGCCTGGCCAGAATCGAGCCACTGCTCTCGCGCCCCGAGTTCCTCCCGGAGGTCATTCAGTGCTCGATCGAGTTCTGTGAGTTCCAGTTCACGCTGCTCGAGCGCTTCTGCCTGGGCTTGCCATTCCGTAGATCCCATAGCTGGGGCGGCAGCATTCTCCTCTGACTGGCGTGAGCCTGCTGTTCCGGCGTAAACCTGTATGGCATCGGGCAGCGAGAGTTCCTCGGACCATGTGTCTGAGGGGGAGTCATCCATTGCGGATTGTAACTGTTGCCGCGCGTGCTCAAGCAATTCTTCAATTTGCGGTGGCTGAAAGGAGACCGGAGCGGCTGGCAAGGCCGGGACCGCCGCCGCTTGCCGTTCAATCCACTCGGACACTTCGGGGCGCCGAGTACGAAGCTCCACCGGCCCCAGAATCAATCGTTCGCCATGCTTCAGCACAGCCTCGGTCAAAGGGCCATCGTTAATCCAAGTGAGCGGCGACAGCGCCTTGACTAGTGTCTTGTTCGCCCCCACGATCAGTAGGCAATGCTGCGGCGCCACCCCACCCACGGAAATGACAATGTCGCATTCCGGAGATGATCCCAGCAGAAATCGCCCCGTAGGCAAGGGATACGATTCCAACTGCGAGCTTTCGCGGACAGGTTCCAGTACCAGCTTAGGGGCAGCAGAAGCACTCTCGCTCCGCCTGTCCAGAGTGCCTTCGGGGATCGTCGAAATTGGCATGGATGATCCAGAACTGGATTGTTACGGCACGCGAACTGCTTCCTCCAGTCGCGAGTCGAGATGCTGTCTCAGAGCGCCCGTGCGTCCATGCACCGGAAACGGCGGCTCCTGAAGACTGGTGATCCCGCCCTGCAGCCACTGTCGCCCGGTTCCCATTCCTCCTCAGAGGTGGAATGGGATCAAATTCACCGATCCTGCCCACAATGCCGAACTCAACGAATTCAACAGTGGGTGGATCGCGAATCGCACTGACAATCGTCGCACTGTGTGGGGGGACCACACTTCTGATCCATCCTTCGGTTCCCCACCACTTGCGAGCGCTGCGCGAATGGGGGTCCACCCAATCAATCCTGATTTTTGGGTATGGAGCACATGCGACCGCATACTTGGCAATGTCTTTCGCGGTTCTATCAGTCGCAACACGCTGCGGGCGTCGCATGGAATTCTGGGCTGTAACAGTTCTATTGATGCACGCGGTTGTTACGGAAACATCGCAAATCGGGATTCCCCACCGCACCTGGGATCCGTGGGATCTGTTGGTCAATCTCGTGAGCGTCCTCGTGGCCTATAGGATCTGGAGTATGGCCTCTGGACGAAGTGCCTCGACCACTGAGGTAGCAGATCGGAACTGTGGGACATAGCGTGTGTCACCGGTGGGGACCAAGGCTGAAAGTTTCGATGTGCAATCGCACTCGCATTGCCATCGATAAATCAGTATGGTCAGATAAGGACGGTCAGATGTATGCTTGACCAGACACGGGGTGACTATGGCCAGTCGCGATCAAGAGTTGATGCTGCAAGTGCAGGCGGGGGACCACTCGGCCTTCGCTGAGCTTGTCGATCAGTTCCGACCGCGACTTCTGCGTTTTGCACAGAGTTCACTCGAAGACCGGCAACGGGCGGAAGATGTCGTTCAAGAGACCTTTCTCGCCGTATTCCAGGCCCGCCTCACCTACAATACCTCGTTCGCGTTCAGCACTTGGGTCTGGACGATTCTGCTGAATCTCGTCAGACGCACGCGAACTCGCTGGGTGAAGCAGCAGGTCCGCGAGGCCGCCGCCTGCAGGGACCAGACGACTTCTCTGAATAATCGACACGTCGAAGACCGTGAGCAGTTAGACCACTGGCTGTCGCTGATCCCAGAGTCGGAAGCCGATGCCTTGCGGTTGAGATTCTTTGGCGAGTTGAGCTTCAACCAAATTGCGTTGTCGATGGAAAGCAGCGTCAGCGGGGCCAAGCTGCGGGTGCGAAACGGGCTGAATCGCCTCTCGGAATTGGCCCATCAGGAGTCGGGCATCCCCCGAGCGGATACGTCAGACGGAGGAATGTCATGAATTGTGACCAAGCGTTTGATGTCATGACCAGTCCGCGTCGCATGAGCGATCGGGCGTTGCCAGTGCATCTGGCCGGGTGCCCCCGATGCCGTGAGATGCAAGCCACTTTGGAACCCGCATTGGAGATGTTCCGTGTGGATTCCACGACTTCACACTTGCCGAATCCCTGGGAGGTCGCATCCGAGGCGAGCGAAGTCACAACGCAGATTGCTCGGCGATTGACGACTTCGATGACTCCCCCTCGGCGAGGTTGGACTGGGCTCTGGGGGTATGCTGCAGCAGTGGTGCTGGGAGCTGGGCTGGTCATGTGTACGATCGTCATGAATCCGACAACGGCCTTGATTCCGAATGTGGAACGGACGAAACCAGATTGTTTGTATCTCGCTGATGCGCGACCCACCCGGATGACCGGCCAGCAAATGACCCAGTCGTGCCTGGTCTGTCATGCGGTGACGAACCCACAGTAACGGATCCTCATCAACGGATACTCATCAACAGATCCCCATCCGGTCAGTTCTGGATTGACTGTCAGCGTTTGCGGTGTCGCCACGACTTATGGTGTCTGCTGCACATTGACGCACACGATTTCCTCTCCATCACGTAGATACAAACGACCGTTGGCAATGGCAGGGGCTTGGCGTGTTTCGCCGATCACCTCCGCCCGAGCCAGCTCCTCATACTTGTCTGAACTCGCCTTCACGATCACGAGTTCTCCGGCCATGGTGCTGCACCACAGCTTCCCATCGGCGGCGATCATGTTGCCCTTGCCGAACCTCAACTTCTGCCAGACCCGCTTCCCGGTTTTGGCTTCGATACAGGTCAAGTGCGTCACCGGTCCGGCACTACCAACATTGTCAAACCCGTAGAGATGTTCACCGAGTTGGATCGATGTCTGCCACTCATTCCGCATCACACTCTTCGAGTCGAGCGATGACCACACCTCCGAGACTTCGCCCGACTGGGCGGGCACCTTCAGCAACACACAACCGTGGTTCTCTCCCGACGAGATGAACAGGTTTCCATCGACATTCAAAGGCGTCGCCGTGTTGCAACTGAAGTCGGTGACGAACGGATAACTCCACAATTGAGCGCCAGTCTTCGGGTGGACTCCGATCGTCTGGTGGCCTGCGAAAGCCACGACTTGAGGAACTCCCGAGAGCGTTCGCAGAGCCGGTGAAGAGTAACCCGCCGGAGTGCCCTTCCCCGCAGTCCACGCCTGCTGGCCGGTCTTTCGATCAAAGGCGATGAGCGTCGCCCCCGGTGCCCCGACAGTCACGATCACATGCGTGTCAGTCACGAGCGGGGAGCAGGACATGCCGTACTCGGACGGCTTCACTTTCTGCTCGACTGGGACATTGTGGCTCCAGCGAATGGCCCCCGACTTCAGGTCGACAGCAGCGAGGATGCCCTCGCCGGTGTAGACGTAGGCCGTGCCATCAATGAGGGTCGGGGTCGCGCGGGGGCCATCGCCCATCGCATTCTCATAGGCCGGGGCGAGGTCGCTGGCCCACTTTTCATTCCCGGTGGCGGCGTCGAGTGCCACAATCCACTGCCGGTCATCCTTCTGGACCAGCGTCACCGCCATGCCACCAGCAACCGCGATCCCCGACATCCCCACACCGCCGGGAACTCGCCACAGGATTTCAGGACCACTCGGTGGGAAAGCGTCGACCAGGCCAGTTTCCGTGGAGATGCCGGTCCGTTCGGAGCCGAGGAACTGCGGCCAATCGGCGGCTGTAAGCGGAGCGGCGAGAAGTGCCAGCATCCAGCCGAGGGCCAAAGTCCGCAGGGTGGGGCAAGCCGCTTGGGGGGTAGGCCCACCATCTTCCGGGGACAACGTCGCACATGGTGGGCCTGCGCTC
>JANOKO010000494.1:0-1756 GCA_031419335.1 Planctomycetota bacterium | reverse complement strand
CGCCGGGACCACTGCGTTCGACAGGAACGCCAGTCCAAAGAACCCGATCCCCGCGACGAGGAAGATGCCTGATTTGCTTTCGAACATAATGGGGGCACGAGAAGGGGAGGAGGGGAGGAGGAGGGGGAACACTAATCTCCGCTAATCAACACTAATCCAGACAGGAAGATACTCCGGATTAGTGTTGATTAGTGAAGATTAGTGTTCCCCAATTCTTCCTATGTTGCGGCCACCAACGGAGCCGGTTCAGACTCTTGGCCGAGACGCACGGGGGACTTCTGCCAGGTCTTGTACAGGTTCCAGCAGAACAACAGCTGAGCCCAGAGCATGACCAGCCCGGCCACGATGCGGACCGCCCAGAACGGGATCGAGACAGTGATCGAGTTTTCCCACGGTTGCAGTGCGGCCCACGACCAGCCCTGGAACAGACCTCCCAGCATCAGGTCCCCCGCCATCACAGCCAGCCCCCCCGCCGAGGCCCAGTAGTGCCATTCGCACCACTCCGGCCTGTACCACTCTGTCTTGAGCAGTCGCGGCACGAGGTAGGTCATCATCCCCAACTGCCACATGCTGAACACGCCGAACATGACCATGTGAGCATGGCCAACGACCCAATCGGTGAAGTGGATCAGCGCTTGGAACGTCAAGGTCACTTGCAGCGCACACTGCAAGCAGGTCAGGAAGTAAAACACGATGCCGGTGTAGAAGTACCTCAGCGGCAGATTGGTCAGGTGCAACATCCCGGTCCCCTTCAGCGTGCCGATGAAGTTGATGATGACCGTCAGCACCACGAACTCCAGGGCGATCGTCGATAACACCGCCCCGTATTGCAGGAACATCGGGATCGGCGTGTACAGGAAGTGGTGAATCCCCAGCAGCGGATAGAAGAACGCCAGCCCCCAGAACCCGACCAGCGACATGGCATGGCTCCACATCGGCCGCTTGAGCAGGATCGGCACGAAGTAGTACATCATCCCCCACCCCATCGGCGTCACGAATAGCCCGACCAGGTCATGAATGAACAACCCGCCCACCGCACCGGCTGCGGACCCGGTGACGCAGTATTGTGGGACGAAGTTTCCCATCGCGTACGTCAGGAAGGTCCACACAAGAGCCGCCAGGAAGTACCACAGAGAGACATACATCGGCCCTTTCACCTTAATGATCGGGTAGCCGAAGTTGATGGCCACCAGCAGTAATCCGACCTGGGCCAGTGGGTCGATCCAGACCGGAGTCTCACCCCACTCAAGCCCCTGCGCTTCACCCAACAGCAACCCCACAGCCGTCGACAGCACCACCACCTGCCACGCCGCGAAGATGAAGTACGACAACCGCCGATCCAGCACCGGTCTCAACGACAACCGAGGCACGACCCAGTGCAGCATCCCCAAGAACCCGTTGGCCAGAAACCCGTAGGCAATGGCGTTCGTATGCACCATCCGCCAGCGACCCGGGGAGAGATACTCCCAATGCGGCAGCGGGTTCCAGTTAAGCAACTGCAGCCCCATCAGCACCCCAGCTGTCATCGAAATCAGCATGTATCCCAGGGCGGCTGCGAAGTACCAGAAGACCAGTCGTTCTTCGACGAGCTGTTCGTGACGGGGGGAGTCGGTGGTCTCATCCTTACACACAAGTCTCCGATTTCATGGCACGACATTTGCGCAGCATCAAAGAGGACTGATGGTTCTTGGCGGCGCAAGGAGGGGTGTCATGGCGGATTGGATTGCGGCGGAGATGGCGGGGTTGGATTTGGGGG
>JANOKO010000493.1:0-1087 GCA_031419335.1 Planctomycetota bacterium | reverse complement strand
CCCCCCCCTTCTGAAGTGCGCATCCGGGAATTACGGAGGTTGGGCTTCAGCGTATACGGGCAACAATTCGATCGGCCTAGCCGTGAATGAAACTGCGGGAGTGATCGCCCCCTACACCTCCTCTGAGGGGTTGGGGGGGACGAACCCATCCAGCAGGGCCACGGGGCTGGTTCTCAGCAGTGTGGATGTCATCGTCGACTTGGCCGGGACGGATTCGAAGATCAATGACAACCTCAATGGTGCGACCGATGGAGCCAGTCCACGTCCGTCATCTCTCCATCCGGGTGCCGTCAACATGGCCTTCGCGGATGGATCGTGCAAAGTCATTGCCGCGACTATCGACGAAAGCGTGTATGCTCGTCTGCTCTCACCGGCAGGGGGCCGGTACGGTCAAGACGTGCTGAGCGATTCCAGCTTCTAGTCCAACTGAGACCAGAACCCGTAACTGAAACCCGCAGTTGGCCTCCCGTGGCCCACTGCGGGTTTTTCAATTTCGTGGAGTAAGGCGGTCGGCCAGACTTCGCGTGCCAAGAGTCTTCCGAAGTCTACGAAGACTTCGGAAGACTGGCGGGTCAGATTCCACTGGCCGCTCGCGTATGCATACGAGTTGTGAGGTCGGCTTCCAGCCACTGAATTCGTCCACCGTGTGTGCATCCGGAAAGTAGGCAGCAGCAGATATTCACCACAGTGCGTAATCCCGGAAAGGGTGAGAGCCGCAGATGAACACCGATGAGCCGCAGATGAACGCAGATGAAGAGGTGTATCGACCCGAGCCATTCGTTCGCGATCAGTCGCTTCACCTGCGTTCAACTGTACCTCTCACCCCCAAAAACGACACTCCGCTCTGAAGCCGACAGGGTTTCCGAGGTCGGGTCGCCCCAAGTCGCCGGATTCTCCGAATCCGGTGTAGGCGATGCCCCCGCCACGTTGGTGTTTGGAAGACCCAGTGATCGGGGGACTCGGTTTCTCGGTGAGTGTGTACCCCGCTCGGCGGACGCTGAACCACCGGACTCGGAGAGTCCGGCGACTTTGTCAGTTTCAGCGAGCTGTGTCCAGAATGCTTGCAGGTTGAGCACAATTTCGGGGG
>JANOKO010000492.1:0-2451 GCA_031419335.1 Planctomycetota bacterium | reverse complement strand
ACTCCGCCAGCTGAGATTGCTCAACGTGCGCAGGCTCCAATGGTGCCGGGGTTGCTCGACTTCGAGGGGGCATGACCCGCTCACCATGCCACAATTCCAAGCGGGGCGCAAGATTCCCGCCGTATCGCTCACTCTCCGCGTTTCGTCGTGACTACTGCGAAACGTGGGACTTGGTTTCAGAACAGCTGCGGGGAATGGGGCTGAAAATCCGACCGGGCGGAGCCTTGCCGACTCCAGTGCGGGAGGTCCATTGGCGTCCCAAAGAAACCGATCCGGAGGGGGAACGACTGTACAAGTTTGTCCACCGTGAACCCCTGAACACCCCCTTGTTCCATCCCGACTTTCCCGCGTGCTTCGCCGCCACCCATGTCAGTTTGGGAGTCGGTGAAGCGGAAGCCATTCGCCTGTTGCCGGGGTACTACGCCTTCGAGTTTTTGGTCCCGCTCTGGTTCTCCACCAGCCCGCAGTTCCAATCGGTGCAGGCCCATTGTGTTCGGCCTTTGGCCTGGGAGGCCAACTTCCACAAGCCGTACCCGTTGCTCGGAATTCCCGATCCGATCCCCCGTGATCTGACGGAGTACGAGCAATACCGCTCTCAATGCTCTCTGCGGGACTACAGCTTCGTGGCCATTCGTAACGCCGAACGATTGGAGTTTCGCAGTGCCTGTTCACAGCCGACAATCGAAGCCGTCGAACAACTGATTCGTTTTCGCCTCGCTGTCGACTCGGCTGTCCGAGAGGGAGTAACTGGCGACTGGTGTCCGAGAACGGCCTTCGACGATGCTTGTCATGGCAGGCCAGTGCCAGCACTCTCGAAGGCGCGAGGGTTGCTGGGGCCGTATCTGGATGGCAGCGGAGTGACGATCCCGTAATCAAACTTGGGCGAGCATCGTGGCCCGAGTGTTCGAGAGATCACGCCTTCCGCCAATCCTCCAGCACCAGCCCAGATATCCAACTGAAGTGAGCGGTGTTGCCAGTAACGAGTGTCAATTGTTGTTCAATGGCAGTGGCTGCGATCACGAGGTCAGCGTCTTCGCAGGGATGGCCGCCGTTTCTCGCTTCGGCCCACAGATCGGAGGCCCGGTTCCAGATCGAATCGGTCACTGGCAGGATGTCGGACTCATCGCAGAAAACGTCAAAGCGTGTTAGCTGGGTGGTGGCTCCGCGTCGCTTGAATCCTCGCAGAACTTCGTACCGCGAAAACGCCGAAAACGTCAGTCGACCGACTTGCCGCGTATATGCCAGGGCGTGATTCACAACCAGCGCATGCCGCAACTTCACGATCTCGGACAGTGTGTCGGTATCGAGCAAAACCGGCGTCATGATCTACTCGAAGTGGCGGGTGAGGTTCGCTCGTTGGCGGATTTCGCGGTCGAGTTCGTCGACCTCGGCATCGGTCAGCCCTTCATAAATCTTCCAGTGGTCCGGCACGTCGGGCAGAGTGTCGTCTATGGTTGGCCCCGGAGTGTTCAAGCCACGATTCATGATATTCACGGTGATTTGCTGCGTCTCATGCAACTGATGCCCCACGATGCGTTCCATGACGGACCGCTCGCTTTGGTCGAGATCCCGGACATTTCGTGTGATCGTTTCCATTCCACGATTCTACCATGACTGGCGGCCTCTGGCGATGGGATTTTGGCGTTTGGAGAAGTGGAGAGAGTCAGGTCGGGAATCTTGCGCCCCGCTTGGAATTGTGGCATGGTGAGCGGGTCATGCCCCCTCGAAGTCGAGCAACCCCGGCACCATTGGAGCCTGCGCACGTTGAGCAATCTCAGCTGGCGGAGTCGGTGGATCGACTGTTCCGTGAAATTCAGGCGATGCGGAATGAGTTGGACGAGGCTCGGGCGGAGATCGCTTGGGCCATGCGAAACGCCATCGCGGTGAGGCCGGGTGAGTTACTCGACACGACCGCGACCCAGTGGCCGGAGCCAGAGCTGCGAGATTCAGCCGGGAATGCTGCTCCATCGATCCCACCCAATGATCCCCGCCCCAAGCCGCCGCCGGGGCAGCTGTTCTGATCGAGTCATTTCTCAATCGATCACGCCTCTCCCTTCCCCCCGCTCCCAGTGTCCAAGGAACAATTCCTCTACAACGAAACCAAGCCGGTATTCGATCTGATCGAGGAGGCCTCGCAACGCAGCGGGGTCAGTCGCGGCCAAGCCTTCGAAGATTTTCTGCACATGAGCGTCTGTGCGATGTCCGGCGGCACGATGGAGGACCAGTATCTGGCCGTCGTCGAGCGGCACAAACGTGGCCATCCCGGCAAACGCGGCTGCGACTCGATCGCGAGGGCGTTCGGCACGCTGATCGCCAGCATGGAGCAGACGCAAGGCGAGATGATCGACATCCTCGGCGATCTGTTCCAGGGGGCGATCACGTATGGAGAGAAAGGGCAGTTCCTGACGCCAATGCCAATATGCAGAGCAATGGCGCGCCTCACAATTGGTG
>JANOKO010000491.1:0-3521 GCA_031419335.1 Planctomycetota bacterium | reverse complement strand
CGAATCGGTGTGTCAGGCGAGCCGGGCGGCGTGAGCCCCCGGAGGGTGTGCGGCGTTGGTCCGGGGGCTGACGCCACCCGGCTTGCCAGTTCTCGTTGGCTCTACGCCTTCAGCGACGCCACGACCTTCTTCGCCGCATCGGTCAGGTCGCTGGCCGAGATGATCTTCTTGCCGCTCTCTTTGAGCATCGTGCGGGCCAGTTCGACGTTGGTCCCCTCCAGTCGCACGACCAGCGGGACCGTGAACCCGACCGTGTCATAGGCGGTGAGCAACGCCGTTACGATCGTGTCGCACTTCATGATGCCGCCGAAGATGTTGACCAGCACAGCCTTCACGTTTTTGTCGGCCAGGATGATGCGGAAGGCTTCGGTGACCTGCTTCACATCGGCCCCGCCGCCGACATCCAGGAAGTTCGCCGGCTCGCCGCCGTGGAACTTAATCAGGTCCATCGTACTCATCGCCAGACCGGCCCCGTTCACGAGGCAGCCGATGTTCCCCTCCAACTTCACGTAGCTCAGGCCCGCGGCCTGAGCTTCGACTTCCGTCGGCTCTTCCTCGCTCAGATCCCGCAGCTCGGCCAAGTCCTTATGCCGGAAGGCCGCGTTGTCATCGAACGTCACCTTGCCATCGAGGGCCAGCATTTGGCCATCCTTGGTCAGGACCAGCGGGTTGATCTCGACCATGCTGCAATCGCGGTCTACGAAGAACTTCGCGATCTTCGGCAGGAACGTCTGAGCCGACTTCACCGCTGCGTCATTCAGCCCCATCGCGTAGGCCAGCTTGCGAGCCTGGAACGGTTGGAACCCAAGCGCGGCGTCGAAGTGTTCGCGGAAAATCTTCTCGGGAGTATCGTGGGCCACGTCCTCTATGTTCATCCCGCCTTCGGTCGACATCATCACGCACGGCAGACCCGTCTCGCGGTCGACGACGATGCCGAGGTACAGCTCGCGATCGATTGCTAAGCCTTGCTCGACGAAGAGCGTGTTGACCTGCTTCCCCTCATCGCCGGTCTGGATGGTGACGAGGGTACTGCCCAGCATCCGGGCAGCGTTGGCCTGGGCCTCTTCGGCGGACTTCACGAGAACAACCCCGCGTTGTTGCGGATGCTCCTTAAAGGTCCCCTTGCCGCGCCCACCCGCATGGACTTGTGACTTGACGACCGCAATCGGCCCACCGAGGGTCGTGAACGCAGCTGCGGCTTCGGCGGGGGTCTTGGCGACGATCCCGGTCGGGACAGCCACACCGGCCTTGGCGAAGAGGGCCTTCGCCTGGTATTCGTGAATCTTCATGGAACGCTGGTCATCCCGGAAATGCCGCACTGCCGACTGTCGTGAGCAACTGCCGACGGTCTGCTTCTGAGTACGGCATGATAGTTCCCATCTTTCCAAAAGGCCACGTGACAACATCCAATGCCTCAGCTTTCGTGACCCAGGTGAGTTCAACATGGAGAGGTGTCCGGCGTCTTCGTCCTTCCCGTGAATGAGACCACGCCACCGTGCGGGTTGTCGGACGTCAATCAGCCATGCAGAATCAAGGCATGAGTGCCTTATCCCCCCAGCGTGTAGCCATCATCGGCGGCGGCATTAGCGGCATGGTCGCTGCGTTGCGGCTGAGTGAACTCTGCGCAGATTCCAAAAATGTTGAAATCCATCTGTTTGAATCAGCCTCTCGGTTGGGGGGGCTGGTGGCGAGTGAACGGATCGGGGATTACCTGATCGAGCGAGGAGCCGACTCGTTTATCACCAACAAACCGGGTGGGGTGGCTCTGTGCCGAAAGCTGGGGCTGGAGTTGGACCTGATCGGGACGGACGACAAGAACCGGCGGTCTTTGATTCTGGCTCGCGGCAAGCCTATTGTGACTCCCGAGGGGCTGAACCTGATCGTTCCGGGAAGCGTGTGGTCGATCCTCAAGACGCCGATTCTGTCGTGGCGGGGAAAGCTGCGGTGCTTGTGCGAGCCGTTGGTGCCACGCCGGAAGGATGACGGGGACGAGAGCCTGGCCTCGTTCACGCGGCGCAGGTTAGGGCAGGAGATGCTTGACCGCATCGTGCAGCCGATGGTCGGCGGGATCTACACAGCCGATCCGGAGAAGCTGAGTTTGCTGGCGACTCTGCCGCGATTTCTGGAGATGGAGCGGCGGCATGGGAGCCTGTTCCAGGCGATGCACGCGGAAGAGACGAGCAGTGCCGAGAAGTCGGCCAGTGGTGCGCGGTACGGGCTGTTCGCTTCGCTGCGGTGGGGGATGTGGCAGTTGATGGACTCGCTGGAGGAGCGGGTGCGTGCGGTAGCGAGGGTGGAGATGAGGGCAGTGGTGAGCGGGATCTCGCTGAATCACTGGCGGTCCCCAGCGACCGCCAGTGGCACTCCACGTCTAGCAGCGTCTCATCAGGAATCCGCTGGAGAGATCGCCTGGACCGATGCCCGTGGAGAGGAGCGGCGGACTTCGTTCTCGGCTGTGATTCTGGCGACGCCAGCTCATCAGATGAGTCGGGTGTTGCTGGCCGCTCTTCCCGATGTTGCAGCGCAGCTAGCGCAGATCGAGTATGCATCGAGCGCGATTGTCATCACTGGGCACGATGCGAGGCAGATCGATCATCCACTGGATGCGTTCGGGCTGGTCATTCCTGCGATTGAGAAACGCCGCATCCTGTCAGTGTCGTTCCTCAATCGAAAGTTTCCGGACCGCGCTCCGCCCGACAAGGTGATCCTACGCACATTCGTCGGCGGCGCTTTGCAACCCGAGATGTTGGAATTATCGGATGGCCAGTTGATCGAGACGGCCTTGGCGGAGTTGCGGTCGATCTTTGGAGTCCGGTCCGAGCCAGAGTTCGCGGTGGTGGCCCGCTATCCCCGGGCAATGCCGCAGTATCATGTGGGGCACATCGAGCGCGTGGCACGAATTCTCGAACAACTCGCGCCTACGCCGTGGATCGCGCTGGCCGGTAACACATTGGGAGGGGTGGGCCTGCCCGATTCCATTCTCAGTGGCGAGAAAGCAGCCGAGCGAATCTGGGTAGCGATTGGGGCGAATTCATGAGGCAAAACCGATCGCTTGAAAGCCCCTTAGCGTTCTGTCATAACTTCTCATTCCATCAGGAGCAGCGGTGCCAAGACGCGCCGCACACCCACCGGAATTTGTTGCATGACGCTGCCGTTGGCTGCCACATCGATTGTCGAATCTATTGCTGCATGGCTCGTGGCCTATGCTGCTGCTTATCTATTGATGGTCAAGGACTTACCCTTTTTTGGCAAAGTGCTGGTTGTCCCATTCACCGGATCGGTATTATTGATTGGCGGTGTGTTGCTCGGGCTGGCTCAGCTGTTATTTGTGCGGCTCTTGCGTTTTGCATCACCAAATCGACTTTGGGCCTTTTGGTATTGGCCGGTCTCTCTGTTCGTACTGGGCGTGGTCTTTTTGGTACTTCCATTCGCAGTGGCGAGGATGACACTTGCGGAAGCCAAAGACATCGTTCGGCTTGTGGTAGCGGCAATCCATATTGGTATGCTGGCGGCGTTTTTTG
>JANOKO010000490.1:0-4903 GCA_031419335.1 Planctomycetota bacterium | reverse complement strand
CCACAATCGTCGGCGTGGGCAGAGCCTCAATGGCCTCCTCGACAGCCGCCTGAAACGACTCCGGGAGAGGCACCGCGAGACAGTCGAACTTCTCGGCCAGAAGCACCCGCCTGACCTCCAGCGCAAAGTCCCCGCTGCCGTGAACGACAGGCAGGACGGTGATCTGGGGGCCGAATTGGAGAAAGGTGTGGGACATAAGTGTTGAGCCGTCAGCGATCAACTGTCAACATTCCGCCAGACGGGAGGGGGAGGCTGCACGCAGCATCGCGTTCCCTCCCCTTGAGTCGGACCTGGATGCGGGCTGTCTGGCCTCGCCTATCATCACTGCTGACGATGCCGTCTGCAAACCCATCTCATTCGCTCTACGCCGGGTGTGACCTCAGTCTCGTGTGCAGGATCACCATCGACTATTCTCCACCCCCACATTGAGTCACTGCCGCTACGGCTTCGCCTCCCCCGCTCTCTCAAATCGCGATGCCCGAGCTGGTGATCCACCCTCTGCCCGAGACTGTCTCACCCGCTCATCTGGCGGGTGGTGTGGTAGTGGTGATTGATGTGTTGCGAGCCACGACCGTGATAGTCCACGCACTCGCACACGGAGCGCGGGCTGTCGTGCCCGCTGCGTCCGTCGAAGAGGCTCGCTGTGCAGCCAGTCGGTGGCCTGCTCGGGAGCGATTACTTGGCGGGGAACGGCACGGCGTGAAGATTGAAGGATTCGACCTCGATAACTCCCCGTTCAGCTATGAGCCTGAAGTTGTGGCGGGAAAAGTGATCTGCTTTACAACCACCAACGGCACGCGGGCACTGCGCTGGGCGGACCAAGCTGTCGAGGTGCGGATCGGAGCGTTTGTAAATCTCACCGCGGTCGTGGAGAGTTTGCAGCATGAGTTGAGTCCGGTCCATTTATTATGTGCGGGGACTGACAACCGGATCACGGGAGAGGATTTGCTGGTCGCTGGCGCGATCGCGGACCGGTTGGCTGGAGACTTCACCATTGAACTCGAATCCCGCCTGTTCATCGATTTCTGGCGGCAACACGGGAGGGACGATAGGACGCGGTGCCACACTATGCGGGCGAGTGCGGGCGGAAGGAATCTTATCGAATTGGGGTTTGACCGAGACATTGAGCGAGCCTGTCAGATTGATCGATTCGCAATTGTTCCCACGCTGGATCGAGCCACAGGGGAGCTGCGAATCCATCACAACTGAGTCAGTTCCACGGGCAACGTCAGCCTTAACAAGTCGGGAAGCGAATCACTCTCCACGGGACCAGTGATGACTGATGTACTGTGGTCGAGTCCATGTTGCCTGCAGCTCCGTGAAGCCAGCTCTCCGCCAGCACTGTGGATCACAGGAGCGAGGCTGACCGCGTGACCGCTGCTTGACGCGGAATTCCCATTGACCAGACGCCACGACATCCGCTAAGACCCCGCTCCGATTCCTGCCGCCCTGCCGAGGGTCGATGATGGTCTGCCTTCGACTGCCGCTGTTGTTCGGGATGGTGTTGTGTCTGGGGGGAGCCGTAGGCCGTGGGGAAGCTGCGGATCCACTGCCGATGACGGACCGGAGCATCGCTCGGACTCCGGTGTATCTGGCTCCCACGACTCCCACTGCAACTCCTGCGATGACTCCCGTTCAGTTGCCGGGAGGCCAAGCCCGGCTGCAAGTACCGCCGGTTGAGCCGGACGTGACCACTCTTCCGCTGGAACCCTCGGACGCAGCCGCTGCCCCGTCTGAACCTGCGCCGACAACAGCATCCCCGGGCGGCATCGTCGACATCCGCCAACCTGATCCCACCGCTGACCAGGCCACCCAAGCACTCAAAGACACTGTCGAGCCCAGTTGGCTCAACGCGGTCATCGACGAGAATGCCGCTCTCTGGCGCGAAAACTCGGACGTGCTGGAGATCATCCCCAATGGCAGCGGGTTCGGCCTGACCACACTCGGTTTCACGTCCATGTGGAAGTCCGAGAACACCCCCGGTGTCTGGGTCGTCCCTCGCTTCGGCTGGACCTTTACCTCGGGACCGGACACCCCCGCTGTCCAGGCCCAACTCTACGACCTGCGGCTGGAAATGAACGTCGCTCAGCCGATCAATGATGTGTGGACCGTCCATTTGCAACTCGCCCCGGCATTTGTCACCGATTGGAATAATAAATCGAGCGATGCGTTTCGACTGATCGGCGGCGGGATGCTGGCAGCCCACGTGAGTGACGAGGTGACGTTTATCGGCGGAGCGCTGGCTCTCAGCCGGTTCGACCTGCCGATTCTCCCTCTGGGAGGCGTACGCTGGCATCCCTGCCCCTGGATTGAGGTCGACGCTCTGTTTCCGAATCCGCGCCTCGCGTGGCGATACAGCTGCGAAAACGAGCAAAGCCATTGGCTCTACGTCGGTGGTCAGCTCGGCGGAAACCAGTGGGCCATCGACCACGCGACCAGCGACCACGACAAGCTCGGCTACCGTGATTACCGCATCATCATCGGTTGCGAAACCCGACAGCGCGACGGGAACCGATCACTGTTCGAAGTCGGCTATGTCTTTGATCGTCAGCTCCAATTCCACAACGGCCTGGGAAACCAGCAACCTGGCGAGACTCTGCTCATCCGCTGGGGAAGCCGGTTTTAAGCGGCTCGTGGAACGGACTGCGGATCGCCACTCAGACGAGCACCTCTCCAGGGTCACCTCACCACTCCCCCCATCACGGACGCTCCCGTATTTTGGCATTGGCTCGATCGCGGTAAGCTCGAATTGACTGGGCCGATGTGGAGGTCGAGCCTTCCAGGCTCGTGTATTCATCGATGGCGCGCTCATACAGCCAGATCGCTTCCTCGAACCGATCAGCCGTATAGAACGCATTGCCTTGCTGACTGAGTTCCAGCGCGATTGCGGATGTCGTCCCCCGAAGTTTCATCAGGGCCTCGCGAGCCGCGCGGAAAGCGGCACCTGGTTTGTCCTGGCCCCGGTCGTCGATGATCGCGAATCCCAAGAGTGCCGTCGCGCTGTAAGGATGCGCAGCCGTCGGCGATTGACACGCCTCCCATTGCTGTATTGCATTTCGATAGCTGCTCGCCGCGGTGAACTGCTGCCCGAGAAAGTGTGCCGCCCTCGCACGGTGCAATTGCAACAGCCCCCGCTCAAAGGGCGACATGTCCTCCAACTTGGCCGATTCCAATGCCGCCAAATGTGCGGCGGCGTCTGGTGATTTCGTCTGGGCTTCGGCTTCCGTCAGCACGCCCAGAACCAGCGCGGCGTTCGGACTGGTTGGGGGCCAGGGAATCACGGTCATGTCCCAGGCTCCCCGCGCGAACTGCCTTGATTCGTCTCCGTGTTGTCGTTGGAGTTCGGCGCGCGCCAGCGCGGCCAGCGCGCGGATTCGCTCGGGATGACCCGCTGGCCAAAACTTGTTTGCCAGTTGAATGCTCCGCTTCGCGGCGGAGATGGCCTCAGCTGAGCGGCCAGCTTCGCTGTGTACGAGCGCAAGCGTCAACAGTCCCGGAATGTGCCGGGGATGCCCGGCACCCAGTTCCGCCGTGAGTTGAGTTTGCGATTCAACAAGCCTCGTCAGACACTTCGACAACTGCCCCAGATGCAGTTGTACGACCGCATCCAGATACAAAGCCCGTCCGCATGACGCTGTGCCTGGGGGGGCGAGTGTCTGGAGCTGGGCGACCTGCCCGGAGGCCGCCACAGGTTCTCCGCGCAACAACTGAATCTCAATCGCTGTGGCGAGGATCTCGCTAGAGGTCACCAGGGAGTGGGCGCGTGGGTGCTGTACCTCAGCACTCCCCAAGCGAAAATAAGCCATGTGCTGCTGGGCCTCGACCCCGTCCGAATTCGCCAATGCCTGACGAGCCAGCACCCACCAGTAGGCGGCTTCCTCCGGGAGGTCTTTCGACTTCTTGTCCTTCAGCTCTTGATGGATGATTTTCCATTCCATCAGTTCGGTCGTCGCTTCCGCGGGCCGGGCAAGTTCGACCAGCAACAGCGATCGCAGGATCAGCGCTTCTGCCAATCGGTGATCTCGCGACTGCTCACTGCGCACGGCCGCGAGCGCCAAATCGACATGCCGCAGCGCCACTGTCGCGTGACCGACACTTCGTTGAGCCAGGGATGATTCCTTGCAGAGTCGCGCGAATCGCGCGGGAGGGAGAGATTGCGTCGACAGTTCCGTTACCGCTGAGGCCAGATATTTCGCTCGGTCCAAGGAATACGGAGTGGCATCACTCATCCGTCCTCTGGCCCAGTCGAGTGTCCCCAGCGCCTCATGAACTGTCGCGGGTAATGCCAACCCGAGTTTGTTCGGATCGAGTAACTGGAACTGTGCTTCGGCCTGGGAAATGGTCGTGCGTGCTTCAGTCAGCTTCTGGGTGTCGATTTGAGCCAGCGCGAGATGAGCCAGACTCACGAACCGGCGTGGGTCATTGGCCTCCATGCTGTTCGTCTCGGCTTGTGCGACTCGCCATGCACGTTCCGCGAGAACGGAGTTCTCCTCGCGCTCGGCCTGAAGCGCCGTGGCCTGATACCCCTTCCAGACAGACTCGTCCGCTCGAACGCAGGGGGTCAGTCCGGTATGGAGACCCAGCACCACGCACAGCACCACCCCACGAAATGTCATTAGTCTTCGACCTAGACATGCCGTGTCAGCGAACAGGATGTGAAGAAACCTGTCCATCACTCAGGGGTTCCTGTAGGCGGAGTCACGGGTGGCATTTCCGTGGTCGGTGATTTCGGAGCCACTCCCGATTGGAGTGCAGCTTGAGCCGCCGGGGAGTCGAGCCATGCGGCCAGGGCCTCGCGCGTCTTCGCCTGCGCTGCTGCATTCGACACCGTCATCCGCAGGAGTTTCAGCGTCGCCGCCTTCGTCGCCGGGTTGTCCAGAAGTGGCTGGAGCTGAGCCTTGAG
>JANOKO010000489.1:0-2296 GCA_031419335.1 Planctomycetota bacterium | reverse complement strand
ATCGTGGGCCAGGCGGCGATGATCGCGGCGGGTTCGGCGGATTGCTCGGTGAGGAGAGGAGAGACGAGAGACGAGAGACGAGAGCCAGCGGCGGCTCCGGGCGCTGACGCTTCCGGCTCGTTGTCGTGGTTGACGAGCGATCGCTTCGGAGCAATATCGTTGAGGCGGCTCCACAGCTCCTGACAGATGAACGGCGTGAACGGTTGCAGCAGACGGACCAGCGAATCGAGTACGAACAGGAGTACGCGCTGCGCGGAGGTGCGAGAGGGATTAGAGACGAGAGAGGAGAGAGGAGAGCCAGAATCGGTGGCTCCCTCTGGCTCTCCACTCTCGTCACTCGTCTCTCGTCCCTTCCTCAGCCTCGGCTTCACCATCTCCAGATACCAGTCGCAGAACTCGTTCCACGTAAAGTCGCGGATGGCGCGGGTGGCGGCGTCGAACTGGTAACGGCCCAGGTACTCGGTCATTTCGTTGGCGACGGTCGAGAGGCGGCTGAGAATCCAGCGGTCTTCGAGTTGCAGGTCGCTGGCGTGGACCGGGCCGGGGGTGTAGTCGGTCAGGTTCAGCATGGCGAACCGGCTGGCGTTCCACAGCTTGTTGCAGAAGTTGCGGCCGTACTCGAAGCGTTCGGCGACGATGCGGGCGACCTTTTCGCCAGCGTCCGGCTCGAACCAGGGGCTGGTGTACTGCGAGGATTTTTTGCACTTCACGCAGGTCACGCGCGGCTTGGCTCCCCCGCCGGGGATCGCTTTTTGATGCTCCAGCGTCTGCGGAATCACCGCGCTGCAATGCGGGCACTCATACCCGACGGGGAGCCGCACGTCCTGCGTCTCGCCCGCGATCGACGCGATCGTAAAGCGCACCGCATCGGCCCCGTACTTGTCGACCAGTTCCAGAGGGTCAACCCCATTCCCCTTCGACTTCGACATCGTCTGCCCGAACCCGTCGAGGATCTTGGGATGGACGCAGACATGCTCGAACGGGATTTTTCCGTCGTTGTTATACAACCCCGTCAGCACCATGCGCGCGACCCACAGCGTGATGATGTCGCGCGAGGTGACGAGGACGTTGCCGGGGTAGAACTTCGGCAGAACAGAGTTACCCAGCGAGCCCCCGACGTGAGTCGGGGGAGTCTTCGCGAGCGAGGTCTGCTTGGCCACCTCCTTCGCATCCAGCGGCGGATTGTGCTCCAAATCCGGCCAGCCCAGCGTCGCGTGCGGCCAGAGAGCGGACGAGACCCAAGTGTCGAGAACATCGGGATCTTGGGAGAGATTCGAAAAATGAGAACAACGACGCGCTTCTGCCACTGCTTGCTCGAAGCCGACTGGCGCGCTCAATGCCGTCTTGATTGGGATTCCGGGAACTACCTTCTCAAAAACCATGCTTTCCAAATACTCATGAAGCGCAGCTAAGGCTCGGTCGGCGCGTTCAGAACTCGAACAGCACCTTAGAGTCGCTGGCCCACTGATATCAATGCAGAACTCGTCCGAGCTAACTCCTGCTGAGAGCAAATACGATCTCAATTCATCGGATGCATACTGCCGGATTTGTCTCATTCTCTCCATATATGTCTCGTCGATCACACCGCCGACATGTATGCGTGCTGTCCACACCGGAATCCGGTGCCCCCACCACAACTGCCGAGAGATACACCAATCCCGCTTCTCCCCCAGCCAGTCGAGGTAGGTCTTCGTGTACCGCATCGGGAAGAACTTCACGCGGCCATCGTTGACGGCATCGAGAGCTGTCTGGGCGAGGCCGGGGCGACCATCGGCCCAGTCGTCCATCTTCACGAACCACTGCTCGCTCAGGTACGGCTCGATGGGGGTTTTCGAGCGGTCGCTGTGCTTCATCGGGATCTTGCGGTCTTCGACGCCTTCGAAGTGGCCGAGGCGTTGCATCTCCTCGATGACGTGATCGCGGGCGACCAGACGGTCGAGTCCGGTGAAGTCGAGCGAGCCTCCGACGTAAGTCGGGGGTGTTGGGGCGGCGTAAGCGCTCGCTGGCACTGCGGACTTACGTCCGGCGCTCGCTGTCGCCCTGCCATTCTCGTTGATCGTTCCGTCGGGGTTAAGGATGTTGATCGGCTCGCCCATCTTCTCCTTGTTGCGTTGCCAGCAGGCGTAGTCGTTCGGGTCGTGCGCGGGCGTGACCTTCACGCAGCCGGTGCCGAGCGTCTTATCTGCCAGCAGGGCATCCGCGATGATCGGGATCAGCCGACCGTTGACCGGAATGCGGACGTACTTCCCGATCAGGTGCGTGTACCGCTCATCCGTCGGGTGGACGCAGACAGCTG
>JANOKO010000488.1:0-3349 GCA_031419335.1 Planctomycetota bacterium | reverse complement strand
AACTGTCCGTGCAGGAAATCAGCAAAGGTCCGGTCAACCTGCCGAGCCTGCGACGGGTCGGTCTTGCGGACCTGCTCCATGGCCCAGCGCCAGCGCTGGCCGTCGCTGGTGGCTGCTTCATAGCTCTCGGAAACGGTGTAAAAGACCGGGTTCCCCTCGGCATCGACCGCAGCTCCCTTGTTCGGCGAGCCCCAACCACCCCACCGACCGTAGTTCGGGGTGTCGTAGTCTGGCAGCTTGGTCAGGTCGGTCTTCGACTGCAATTGCCAAGCAGCTCCGCCCATGCGGCCATTGAGAATGAAGTCACCAAACTGGCGGTAGAACTCGGAGACCTGAGAGCGATTGCTGTCGGTGACTTTCTCAGCTTGGACCAGCGGCAACGCCTTTTCAAAGATCTGCAAGGCCCGCACGCGGTCACGCGGGGTCGAGTCGACATGCTGACCGCCGCCATTGTTGTTCCCGCGATGGTACTTTCCTGCGATCACAAAGCCGTAGTGCTGGTTGATGATCCACTCGACGCCGATCGCCTTGAGACCCCGCCAGTTCGCGGCATGCACTTTCTCCGCCTCTTCCAGGTAGGCATCGATCTCGTGATCGAGCTGGAGATTGCGGTAGCAGTTGTTGGTTTGCGTAATGTCATGCGACAACAACGGGCCAGTGTTGGCAACATCCAGAGCCAACGATCGGTAGATCGCGAGGGCCTCCTTGAAGTTCCCATCGGCAAAGAGCTTGTCCGCCTTCGCCCGCTCGTCCAAGATCGCCGGAGGTTCCGCGTTCAAGTGCATCACTCCCCATAGCCCCAACGTGAGCAACAACGCCAAACCCAGCCGGTAACGCATGATCCATGTCCAAAAAACAGAGGTTCTCTCACACGAAGTGACCTGTGCAACCGCACCGAGTTCCCACACGACAGAGGCACCGCCCCGTTGTTAGATACCCTCCTGCGAGGAAAAGTTCCAGTCGAGTTTGAAATTGGATACGTGGTCTCTGAAGTCGTAAGGCTTATGCCTTCTGACGGTCAGGGAGTCCGGTCTCAGCAGAATTCTTACGAATTCTGCTACAATGACGCCGATGCCCTGTCTGACCCCGTTGGAGGAATCATGCTCTCTCGCATCGCCATACTGCTCGCCGTGTTCGCGGCCCCCCTGTCGCTCGTCGCTGCCGAGCATACCAAGGACTCACTCGAAACCGTCAAGAAGTCCACAGCGGACAAGACCGCCGTGCTGGTCGATGTGCGGGAAGAGTCGGAGTGGAAAGAGGGGCATGTGGTCGGAGCGACATTCCTGCCACTCTCAGTTCTTAAGGAAGCTAGTGCCGAAGCGGTGGCCAAGAAGCTGCCGAAGGACAAGATCGTCTACACCTATTGCCGGGCCGGTCGTCGGTCAGTCGCAGCTGCGGAACTGATGCTGAAGCTGGGATACGATGTGAGGCCGCTGAAGCCAGGGTTTGAGGAACTCATCCAAGGTGGGTTTGAAAAGGAGACTGGCGAACCAAAGAAGTGAGGAGTTGGGCCAAATTGAACTCCCGATTTGAACAGAGAAATTTGAACAGAGAAATTTGAACAGAAGGTCGCAAAGGCAGCAAAGGGTTCCATCCGAAGTTTCTCGCTACCTTTGCTTCCTTCTTTTCACAATCAAATCGGGAAGTTGTCTCGGACCAGTGCCTAGCGAAAGAACGGCTCAGACAACCGCAGACTGGCATATCAAGTCGACTCGAACCGGTTAACATGAACCTCAGATTCAGTACCACTCAGGAGTGACATCATGCTTCCGACTCAATCGCCCAGTCCCCCTCTGCTGATCACCGGGGGGACGCTCGTCCTCCCCGATGAATTGATTGAAGATGGGGAAGTTCTCATCGAGAATGGGATCTTCCAGTCGGTTGGTCCTCGGAAGAGCCGGGAGCGGTTTGCAGGCCGCACCATTGATGTCAAGGGGGCTTACATCGCTCCAGGGTTTGTCGACATCCATGTTCACGGTGGCGGCGGGGCCGATTATATGGACGGCAACTCGCACGCGGTGCGGGTGGCCAATCGGTGCCATGCCCGGCACGGCACAACGACGATTTTCCCGACCACGACGACGGGATCGAAACAGCAGATCACCCGCATGATCGCCGCGTGTCATGAGGTCCAGCATGCGTGGCTTCCGCTCGATGGGGCACGGATCGGCGGAGTCCACTTCTATGGGCCGTACTTTGCCGAGGACAAGCTCGGCTGCCATACGAAGGAGGGCCGTCGCGATCCTGACATGACTGAGTATCGTTCGCACTTCGACACCGGGTTGATCCGGATCGCGACATGTGCCGCAGAACTTCCCGGTGCAGACGAGTTCTATAAGATGGCCCGCAAGCATGGCTGTCTCATCACGTGTGGCCACTCGAACTCCAGTTGGGGCGAGATGGAGGCGGCGTTCAAATTGGGGATGCGGCATGTCGACCACTTCTGGTGCGTGATGAGTTCGGTGGCTTCGCTGCGCTCTCGCTTGGGGACGCCGATGCAGGCCAGCATGGAACAGTTCGTCCTCGCGAACTCTGAAATGAGTACCGAGGTGATCGCCGACGGGTATCACCTCTCGCCAGAGTTGTTGCGGTTTGCGTATCAGATGAAGGGCCCGGATCGGCTGTGCCTGGTGACCGATGCGAGCCGAGCCGTCGACTGCGCGCCAGGTGAGTACCGGTTCGGTCCGCTGGAAGACGGCTCGTTGATCGTCAGTGACGGCGCGGTAGGCCGCACGCCGGACGGATGCCACCTCGCCAGTTCCGTCGTCGGCCTGGACCACATGCTGCGCACCATGGGGGAGGCGACAAACGCCCCACTTCCCCATCTCATCCGCATGGTCAGCCTGACTCCAGCTGAAAGAACCGGCATCGCCAAAACCGTCGGCAGTCTGACGGTTGGCAAGCACGCGGATACGGTCGTGCTGAATCACCGACTGGAAGTTCAGCGCACATTTATTGGTGGCGAGGAATACAAGATGATTGAATCCACTGAACTTCCGGAGGAGTGAAGTCGTTCGGTGGCCCTCACACCGTCGACAGTCCGCTGTGGTTCAATTGGAGATTGGCCAAGAGGAGTTGAGTGGCGAAGAGTTCTCGGGAAATTCCAGCGACCAAATTCGGCTGTTCGCCCGTGGGGAGAACGGCCCAGGTGTAGGTTTCGACTTCGAGGTGCGGAGCGTAGTTGAGGGCCTGGACCTGCATCAGAGCTTTGCGCAGGTCAGCACGGGTGGTACTGAGCAGTCCGAGCGATTCGGCATCGACGGGGACATGGAAGTGGACTCGCCAGATTGCGGCGTCACTGAACCGCGCCACGATCTCGAACTCGTGCTCGAGCGCCAGGCGCTCGGCG
>JANOKO010000487.1:0-4604 GCA_031419335.1 Planctomycetota bacterium | reverse complement strand
TGCACGCTGCACATATTTGTGGTGTCCTGAAAACCCTCTGTACCCCGAAGGAGTTGCACACCATAGCCCAGGAGCGCGACTCAGGAGAGAACCCTGGGAAACACGACCTGCGGGGTGGCCCATGTTGCCGCCTTGGGCGACCTGGGAGACGCATGAACGAGAGGTTACAACAGTTACAGCAGGGGAATCTCTTGTGCCAAGCCACACCGCAGGCTCCCAAGCGAGCCAACCGGTTCCACCCCGCGGGGTGGCGGATGTTGGGAGTTGACCCAGAGGTTGGTGTCGGCGGGGATGGCCTGCCGCAACTGGCGGAACCAAGAGTTGACTGGGCGGTCGCAGCAGAACCCCTGATCTGTCCCGAATCTGTGTCCTTGAAGCTCAGTCATTGTCAGGTGAGAGCAACTCCACACACCGAGCCTGACGGGGGACTCGCTGTTTTGCACAATCGAACAGCGTTGGTCACACTGCGTCGACAGACATCGCGTCCGCATCCCCCCCACAAAGAGTCGATCCGTGCTGCGTCACCGCCTGATTCACCCGCAAATCAATCAAATCATAGGCCGTGCGGGCCATCACTCCAAGATTCTGATCGCCGATGGAAACTACCCAGCCTATAACACGCTGGGGCCGAATGCAGAGTTGGTCTGCCTCAACCTGTCACCGGGGCTAGTCACTTGTTGCCAGGTTCTGGAGGCTCTGCTTACGGCGATCCCGATCGAAGCGGCCAACACCATGGGAATCCCGGCGGATGACCCCTACGCCATGCAGGGAGAACCGCCCGTGTGGAACGACTACCGCCGTATCTTCCAAGAGTCAGAACTCGAAGTCGAGCTTCAGCCGATTCTGAAGTGGGACTTCTACAGTTCCGTCGCGAGCCGAGAGCATGTACTCACGATTCAGACGGGGGATCAGGCCCTGTGGGCGAATTTGCTGCTGACGATTGGGGTTCGCCAACCCGGTGAATGAGGGAAGCGGTCCGCTATTTGCTCCATGAGCCCCGCTCTCCGAAGTGATACTTGTGCCACAAATAAGGTCTCCCGTTCTCCCCAGCGGTCCTCGGAGTTGTCTATGATCCGAGGGGATGCGGACCAGGGGGCAGGCACCGCCCCCGTTGCCAGCCAGTGGTGAGGACTGATGTCATTCGGATTTCTGAACATTGCGATGTTGCTTGGACTGTCGGCGATGGCGCTGCCGGTGCTGGCTCACCTTATCAGCCGCCGCAAGTTTGACATCGTCCAGTGGGGGGCCATGCAGTTCCTCCAATTGGGGCGAAAGACGCGCCGCCGGATACGACTCGAAGAGCTGCTGCTGATGCTCATGCGGATGGGAATTCTGGGGTTGATTGCCTTTGGCATGTCGCGTCCGTGGGCCACGGGCGGGGCGATTTCGAGCCTGACAGGACGAGTGAGTCGCGATGTCGTATTGGTTGTGGATGGCTCTTACAGCATGGGTTGGAAGGGGCCGGTCGATACTCCCCACGCGCGGGCGATTCAGTGGGGGCATCAGTGTCTTGACACCCTGCGCCCCGGAGACACGGTCAGCATTCTGGATGTTCGCGACCAAGTGCGTCCCGCGATCGAGACACCGACGGGAGACTTCGATTACGCCAGGACCACGCTGGATGAACTGGCAGCTCCGGCGGGGTCTTCCAATCTCGCCGCCGGGCTTCGGCAAGCGATCCAGATTCTAGGACGATCATCGAATGTCTCCCGCGAGGTGATCGTACTGACCGATCGACAGAAGCTGCCGTGGCGACCCGATGATGTCTATCAATGGACTCGGATTGAGGATTCGTCCAAGCAGATGTCCGTGCCGCCTCGACTGTGGGTGGTCGATGTCATGGGCGAAGTCCGGGACCGGATCAACGTGGCGGTCGGTCTCCCCGAGTTGTCACGCGAATTGACTGTCCCCGAATTCCCGATTCGCGTGCGGGCCACAATCTCGCAAACCAACGAGGAGCAGAAGCGAGTGACAGCTTATTTCGAGGTCGATGGACAGCGTCTGGCGGAGAAGTCGCAGTCACTCGAACTGCCCGCCAACGGCGAGAGTTCCGTCGAGTTCGAACATCGCTTTCATGAGACCGGCAGTCACCTCGTCAGCATTGTCGTCGATGCCGACAACCTCCCCGGCGATGATCGTGCCGACGCAGTCGTTGAAGTAGCCGACGGAATCCCAGTCCTGGTGGTCGATGGTGATCCACAATCCGACCCCACGCTCGCCGATTCATTCTTTGTGACCTCGGCCTTTTCAGCTGTACGAGACACTCCGTGGGTACGAGTTGACAAAGTCAGTTGGCTCGACTTGAACTCGCAATCGTTCACGGGTCAGGCGGTGGCGTGGATCCTGAATGTCCCCACATTGACCGTGCCACAGGGCGAGGCTCTCGTCAAATTTGTAGAGGAGGGAGGAACCGTCATCTTTGCCGCCGGCAGCAAGTCCCAAGCGGGTTGGTATCCCGGCTTGCCAGAACCATTGATCCAGAAGCTCAGCCCCGCGAAGCTGATCGATATACAGACCGACACCGAGCTTAAACTCGGAGCGATGCGAATCGACAGCGAGAGCCTGAACGCTCCGTGGTTAGAGCGATTTCGGCAAGAACAGGGCGTCGACTTCACGTCGATTCGATTCGCCAAATGGTGGCGCATGGAACCGGTGAAGGGCGACACCGCTCCTGTGGATGCCGCCGGAAATCCCCAGCCGGGTGTTGCCGGAAAGGCAGCCCAGGACCGCTCCCCGAGCGGCACCGTACTCGCCAAATTGCAAAACGGTGCGCCGTGGCTGATTGCTAAGCGGCTCGGAAAGGGAACCGTCGTGCAGTTGGCCACACCACTCGACTCGGATTGGTCGACGTTGCCAAGTAAGAACGATTTCGTCCCGTTTCTGCATGAGATCGTGTTTGCCTTCTCGACACAGCGAACCAGCCGAAATGTCGAAATGGGAGCCCCACTGGTCCTCGATCAAGCACCACTGGGAGAGTTGATTGTGAAGGGACCGGACGGGAAAGAGTCGCGCACTCCGACCAAAATGGAGGGCGACCGCCGGACAGCCCGCTTTGCACAAACGACACTGCCCGGCGTCTACGAGATGCGTTCCGCTGTGGGAGCGGGGAAGCCGGATCGATTCGTGGTGAATTTCGACCGCAAAGAGTCCGATCTCTCGGCGCTGACTCCGCCCGAGGAGCAAGGGCTCGCTGACAAAGGAGTGGCATTCGCCACGGATGCAGCTGTCATTGCCAGAAATGCCACGGATCAGCAGGCTCGCTCAGAGTTCTGGTGGTGGCTGCTGTTGATCGTACTCGGGATGCTGGTTTTTGAAGTGGTTATGACCCGTCGGCTCGTGCAGGGGGGCCATGTGCTGATCGAGCCAGACGCAGCTTCGCATTCTGTGTGATTGAGCGTGTCGGGTTGCTGATCGCTGACCGCTCCCCTTGGATTGCGGTGTCCCGCGCTGGGATTGATGTGGACCAACCCTAACCCCGCCACGAGGCCCACGTGGAGGGATCAACAGACAACGCGGCTGCGGAGACCGACCTGGAGCCAACTCTGCTGGCCGATCAGCGACCCCGCGGCTTGCGTGTGGACCCTTTGGGTTGACCGGGGCTGCGGCGTCCGAAACTTTCTCGCGGCTGATCGTCGCGAGAGGGGCGTTGGCCCTTAGCTGTTTTCGCAGGTGCGGCTTTTGCAGTCTTCGACGAACCTCCTTTGGCGGATTTGAACGCAGCCGCTTTGGCGGGTCGACGTGGTCCGCTCCCTTCATCTGCTGCAGGGCCAGACTTCTCTTTCAACGCCCTCTTCGCGGCCCGTTGTGCAGCTCGCTCGGCATCCGCAGTCCGGCGTGCCGCATCCGCAGCCTGTCGATGGCCAAAGGCTCCGGGCGTTCGGCTCGGAGATGGAGATCGCTGAGATC
The DNA here is from genome assembly GCA_031419335.1 of Planctomycetota bacterium. Classification (GTDB taxonomy): domain Bacteria; phylum Planctomycetota; class Planctomycetia; order Planctomycetales; family Planctomycetaceae; genus TH-plancto1. The sequence goes on along the minus strand of JANOKO010000487.1, from coordinate 698 downwards.
GCTCCCCGCTCGACACCGATTTTTTCGGCGATTCGAGAGGCGGATTCCGAGCTTCGGAACGACTAGCAGAGCGGTCAGTGAGACCCATCATCTGCTCATCGGAGACCTCCTCGACCCCCAGTCCGCGTGGCTCGCGAGGGCTGGAGTCGGGGATCCGTTTGGGAGGGGCAAAAGGGGATCCCTTGCGTACGGGTGGTCCACCTGCACTCGGGCGGCCCGATGCGGCCTTCTTCGTCGTGGGACGATTCCGCTCGGGAGGAGCGTTGCGGCTCGACTTGTTCAGCAGGTCGCCATCGCTCATGCGGCGCGGACCCATCCCCGGCTTGTTGGCCGGGCGGGCGCGACGCCCCTGTTCCAGTTCGCGAGCCTCTTCGTTTCGCACCAGCATCCCGAGCAGCCGCTCCAACTCATCGCGGCGCATCTCTCGGATGTCGCCCCGCAGCATCTTGCCCAGGAAGATCGGCCCGAACGCCACACGCTGCAGCTTCATCACCTTGTGGCCGACACGTGAGAAGAGTCGCCGGACTTCGCGGTTGTGCCCCTCGGCGAGGATCACCTCGCACCAGGTGCTTTGCCCCTGCTTCTTGATCGACTTGACCCCCTCAACACGGAACCGGCCCTCCTCGAAGTAGATCCCGTTCCGCAATTCGGTCAGCGTTTCCGGCGTCGGGAACCCGGCCACGAGCACATGATACGTG
>JANOKO010000486.1:0-4728 GCA_031419335.1 Planctomycetota bacterium | reverse complement strand
GTTCCACAATCCCCTAAATCCGCGTCCCGGTCCAAAAACACGGGGCGGTGATTTTTTTTTCTCACACTGGGGGTCGCCCCGCATCTGTTTCGGCGTTAACAGCCCCGACATTCCAGACTCACTCAAATCACACTTTGTCACTTCCAGCTGGCCTTGCGTCTGAAAGGTCGTGTGAGAGAATGCAGATCGTGCCTTTCCAGTCCGGAGGGCGGATTGAAGGGAACACAGAACAACATCATGCCGGAAGCATTCATCATCATCCCCGGTCGGACCAGTCGACAGGGGACCGGTCTGAACGAGGGGAAGTACTCCCACGATTATCTGGATGAGATCAATACGTTACAGGTGAATCCGGACGATATGAAACGAATGTCGCTCAGTGAGGGGGACCGCGTCCGGGTCTGGAGTGAGTTAGGGCAAATGATCGTCCCGATTAAAGCGTCCAAAGGAGATGAACTCCCCACCGGGATTCTGTTCATCAGCTATGGGATGCAGTCCTGCCAATTGATGGGGGGGGAAACTCACGGCACGGGTATGCCCGATAGTAAGTGCATGGATGTGTGGATGGAGAAATCCTCCGAGTGAGTGACCCACGACCACACACCACGGGCCGCTGGATTGGGACCGATGAGGCGGGCTATGGCCCCAACTTGGGGCCGTTGACTGTCAGCGTGACTGTTTGGGAACTCCCCACACCGGCGGCAGAGTTCGATCTGTATGCAGCTTTGAGTGGTGTCCTTGATCGGGATTCGGATTGCAGGGGGACTCGACTCCACCTGGCTGACTCCAAACAGGTCTACAACCCGGCACGCGGTGTGGCTTCACTCGAAACCAGTGCCTTGGCCTTGCTCGCTCAAACTGGTCCGATCCCTCGCTCGTTTCAAGAGTTGGTCTCTCGTTTGACCAGCGTCCCGCTTCGCATAGGGGAGGGTGAACCTTGGCTCCGGGAAGGATCTGTGGAGCTGCCGATCGCGGCTTCTCTGTCCGTGATTGAGCATTTGGCCGGAGAGTTACGGTCCGTCAGTTGTGCTGCGGGAGTCCAGATCGCTGCCTTGCGCAGTGACATGGTTGAGACGCCGCGATTCAACCGTGAATGTAGCGCTGCGGGGAGCAAGGGAGTCGTTCTCTCACGCACAACATTGGGATTACTGGAACGGAACTGGCTCGACGATGGGATCCCGACACTGGCCATCTGCGACAAGCACGGGGGCCGGAACCAGTACGGAGCGCTGCTGAGCGAGGCGTTTGGAGACCTCTTAATCCCGAGACTCGAAGAGTCAGCGGAGCGCAGCCGATACCGCCTCCGAAATGGAGAAGTCCGGTTCCAAGTTCGGGCGGAGCAATTCCTTCCCACAGCTGCGGCGTCGATCTTGTCGAAATATCTGCGTGAGGTCGCGATGGAACAATTCAATCAGTTTTGGGCAGCTCGGATCCCGGGGCTGAAGCCAACGAAGGGATATCCGGAGGATGCTAAACGCTTTCGAGCAGAGATTGCCCACAGCCAGCGAGAGTTGGAGATTTCGGATACCATCTTGTGGCGAGAGCGGTAATGCCGCCCACGGGTTGTGCTATCGCTCTGGGGGCGTCGTGATTTTCCCCTTTAGAACCAACTTCGACGGGGCTTGGCATTCTTTCTCGTTACAGGCCTGGTATCGAATTGTCAGCGTGACGGATTCAGTGTCACCGGAAAAATTCTCCGGCACATCGATCGTGGTTTTCAATTGGACGGTGCCTTCATAGACCGAGAGTGGCTCCTCGATCCCTTCCGAGGCGAGGTCCATTCCCCGAGGGTACTCTACAATGCCGAGAGATGAGCCGTTGGAGAACTCGGCCTTCAATTCAGTGGCTTTGAGGAATTTGGGTCGCGAAGGGTTGGCGTTGATGTGCCAACCCTCCTGGATTCGCAGCGTGACGACCACCGGGCATTTGGCTCCTGGAACGAAGGCTCCTTCCGCGAAGGACGCTGCGGCTTGGATGAGGGGATGCTTTTGAGCCTCTTCGGCAGTTGGGCGGGCAAAGACCGTCAGCTTGGTCGCGTCACCGGTCGGAAAAGTCGGCGCTGTTCCGGGTGGTGGACTGATCGGCTTCACCGGTGTGGGAGTGTTTGCCAGTGGTCCTTGAGCCGTACCGTCACCGAATGCGGTCAAGTACTCAGCCAGCCCGATCGAGAGATACGCATGACCTGCCGGGCTGCTGTTGATTTGCGAGGCGAAGACACCAAGCGTCTTGCGGGCAGCGTCCCGGTAGCGATTGTCGCCAGTCAGTTTGGCCAGACGAATCAGATTTCGCACCGCCTGACTGTTACCCGAGGGGACCACCGAATCGTAGGCGTTTTTCGGACGGGCCAGCAGTTCTTCATGACTCTTGGAGGTCAAGAAAAAACCGCCCTTGGGGTCGCCGCATTGCTCGATCATCTCATCGGTCAACTGGCGAGCCTCTTTCAGCCAGCGCTCATCTTCGGTCGACTGATGCAACGCGAGCAACCCCGCGACCAGACCCGCATAGTCCTCCAAATAAGCAGGCACTTTCGCCACACCACCACGGTAGACATGCAGCAGCAGACCGTCCTCAGAACGCACTCGCTGCAAAATCATAGTTGACGCCCGCTCGGCTGCATCGGTGTAATCCCTTCGCTGAAAGGTCTGCCCGGCCTCAGCAAACGCCTGAATCGCCATGCCGTTCCATCCCACCAGCAGCTTGTCGTCTTTCAACAGTGCCGTGCGCTTCTGACGAGCTGCGAGGAGCTTGGCGTTGATCGCACTCAAATGCGTCTCCAGCTCCTCCACCGGCAACTGAAGTGTCTCCGCCGCATCGGGAATCGATCTCGGAAGGTGCAGTACCGACCCAGCTTCGAAAGGGGACTTTGCACTCAGTCCGTAGACTGCCTCAGCGATGGGGAACTCCTGTTCGGTGAGTAACTTCGCGACTTCACCGGAGGACCATACGTAGTGCTGCCCCTCGACCCCGTTGGTCTCGGCGTCAAGAGCTGAGTGAAACCCACCGTCTCGATCGAGCATGTCGCGCAGTAAGAAATCGAGCGTCCCTTGCGCCACTTGCCGGTAACTTTTGAGGCTCGTGCGGGCATAGGCCCGAGTATAGACGCTGGCCAGTTGGGCGTTGTCATACAGCATCTTCTCGAAATGCGGGACCAGCCAGATGCGGTCGGTGCTATAGCGGTGAAACCCACCTCCCAAGTGGTCGCGGATGCCGCCTTGTTCCATGTGAGTCAGGGTGAAGTCCAGCTTCCGCATCAGCTCTGGAGCGGTCTCCGCGAAGGGGCCGATTGTTTGCAGCAGCTCTAGTCGTGCGGGGATGGGGAATTTCGGCGAGTCGGGTGAGTCCTCTGAGAAGTCGAAGCCTCCATACTCCGGATCGAAACCCGCACTGACCGCATCGACTGACCTGGCGACCAGTTCAGCATTCAACGGAACCACTTCAAGGGCGAACTGAGGCACGCTCAGCCGTTTGACCTCCTTGGCAATCAATTCCGAGGTCGCGATCACGTCGGCCTGTCGATCGGTCCAAGCGGTGTCGACGTTCTTGAGGATCGTCATGAACCCCGGTCGGCCTGGCAGGTCAGTCGGCGGGAAATATGTCCCGCCCGCGATCGGCTTCCCCTCGGGGGTCAGGAACATCGACAGCGGCCACCCGCCTCCCTGGTTCGACCCAGCCAGTTGCAGGTAGACCTGCAAGCACAGCATGTACAACTCATCAATGTCGGGCCGCTCTTCGCGGTCGACCTTGATGTTGATGAAGTGTTCGTTCATGTAGGCGGCGATCGCCTCGTTCTCGAACACCTGCCGCTCCATCACGTGACACCAGTAACAACTGGTGTACCCGATCGACAGAAAGATCGGCTTCTTCTCCGCCTTGGCCCGTTCGAGAGCTTCCGGTCCCCAGGGATACCAGTCGACGGGGTTGTGGGCATGCAGCAGCAAATACGGGCTGCTCTCTTTGGAGAGGCGGTTTGTGTGCTTATGAACTGCAGGCGGGGTGGCAGGATCATCTGCCGAAGCTCCAGGGCCGAATTGTGCATACGACCACACATGGATGAACAGCGAGAGGATTACGACTGTGCGCACGATGACTCACTCCGTTTCGACAGATATCGATTCCGTCTCACGGAAGTCTATCGCGAGCGGTTTCTGAGAGCGATACGAACTCAACGTGTTATTCCGATATGGGTGCATTCGCCAATTGGCGGTAGGCTTTGGCATCGTTGCCCTTGTCCGCGCACAGGTGTTGTCGACGGCGGCGCGAGGCGCGAGATCGACGGACGCGCAAGTTCTGAAAAGTCTCACGCACCAACGTCTGATCGTGTGCGTTCGCCCCGACATTGGACACCGCGATCGGCACGCCGCGCGCATCGGTCAGAACCGACCGCTTGACGCTCGGCGGGAACGGCAGCACATCACACAGCGGAGCTACCGCTGAGTCAGCCCTGTGCGGCAAGGAGATAGCGATGTCCCCAGGGCCAGTCATCACGACCTCTTCCACTCACGCAGCAGAATAAAAGTGTCCTGCAAGCTCTGTACCCCGAAGGGGTTTCACATCACAGCCCAGGGTCGCGACGCCAGTCGCGCACCCTGGGATTCAGGCCGCCGCGCGCCCCAACCCTGAAGGGGTTGCACACCCGCTCGCTCTGTGTGGAACCCCTTCAGGGTTCGTCCCGTGTGTGCGATCTAACCCAGGGTGCGCTCCCTGCGGTCGCGACCCTGGGCTGTGATG
>JANOKO010000485.1:0-9353 GCA_031419335.1 Planctomycetota bacterium | reverse complement strand
GGAGTGGTTGTGCCAACTCATTCAGCGGGGGTACGTGCAGCGGCTGTTCGCGGGCAATGCACTCGCCACGCACGATATCGAGCAATCGTTGTTTGGCACGAGCTTGGGCGTGCATCTGGGGCGGGGGATTTCGGTCGAGGCGGGGCACGAGCATCACCTGCGGGCCATCAACACGATCCGTCGAATGGGCGGAATTCGGGCGGCAGTGCAGGATGGGGTGTTGAAGTCGGGCATCATGTATGAATGCGTGCAGCACGGGGTCGAGTTCCTACTCGCCGGAAGCATTCGCGATGACGGTCCGCTCCCCGAAGTCATCACCGATACGCTTGCAGCTCAGCGGGCGATGCGGGAGCAGATCCGCGATGTCGACTACTGCTTGATGATCGCCACCACGTTGCACTCGATCGCAGTTGGGAATCTGCTGCCCGCGTGGGTCAAGGTGGTCTGCGTGGACATCAACCCGTCGACGGTGATTAAGCTGAACGATCGCGGCTCGTTCCAGACGCTGGGACTGGTGACCGATGTGGAGCCGTTTCTGCGCGTGCTGGTGGATGAGTTAAAGGTTCTGGATCAGCCGCCAGCGGTGTGATCCCCGTAAGACGGCCTTTCCAGGCCGTCTTCAGACGAGAGACGCCCGAGGACGGCCTGGAAAGGCCGTCCTACTGGGTCGGCTTTCTCAGGTAGGTCAATCATGCCCCGCATCCTGATGTGCCCGCCCGATTTCTACGGCATTGAGTACGAGATCAATGCCTGGATGAGTCGCTCACGGCCCAGCGATCGATCACGAGCCAGCGAGCAGTGGCAGGACCTCAAGTTACTCATCGAGCAGTCGGGGGCCACGGTGGAACTCCTCGATCCCGTGCCCGGACTACCGGACTATGTGTTCACCGCCAACGCAGCTCTCATCTTCCATAACCGCGCCATCATGGCACGCTTCCGACCTCCCCAACGCCAACCCGAGACCCCACACGCTGCAGCTTGGTTCCGCGCTCATGGGTTTCAAGTCGAGGAGATTCCGGGTGCTGAAACCTTCGAAGGAGCCGGGGATGCCTTGTTCTGCGGCGAGACGCTCTTCGCCGGATACCGCTTCCGCAGTGCCGCAGCGGGCGAGCAGGCTCTGGGCCGCCTGCTGGGTTGCGAGGTGCTGCCTTTGGAACTGGTGAACCCACAGTTCTATCACCTCGACACCTGCTTCTGCCCTCTCGCTCCGGGCCAGGCCCTGTACTACCCGCCCGCTTTCGACGAATACGGCCTGAAGGTTCTACACGCCCAGATCCCCGATTTGATCGAGGTCATCCCGGAAGAGGCGGTCCACTTCGCGTGCAATGCCGTTGTCCTTAACACGACCGTCATCACGCATATCGGTTGCGATGCTCTGCACGGGGAGTTGCGTCAACGGGGGTACACCCCGATCGGAACACCGCTGGATGAATTCATCAAAGCGGGCGGGAGCGCCAAGTGTCTGACGCTGCGGTTAGATGACGGGTAACACCGCCACATTTTTAGACACTTCTCGCTGAAGTCGATCAAGTCGCCGGACTCTCCGAGTCCGGTGGTTCAGCGTCCGCCTGACGGGCACATACTCACCGAGAAACCGAGTGCCCCGTTCACCGAGTTCTGCGAACGACCACGCGGCGGGGACATCGCACACACCGGACTCGGAGAGTCCGGCGACGGTGAGACACTTCTGGGCCCTCGACCTTGGAAAGGCTGTCGGCTTCAGCGCGGAGTGTCGTATGCGGAACTCAGTCAGACGCCTCTGCGGATTCGATTCGAGATGTTCGAGCGGTTCTCATGGTCGTCACGTCGCCCCGGCGATTTCGGAGAAATCGCCGACACTGCCGAACCAACCACTAATCCGAATGACTGGTCTCCAATTCCTCACTTACCGCGCCGTATTTCGCCCGCAACACATCTCCGCATTGACTCAGCACGTCATTGGCCACTCGATTGGGATTCGTCGTCCCCTGGAGGCGTACGAAGGGTGTGCCGAGGGGATCGCAGTATTGTTTGACCTCACCATGACCGTGGCTCATCCAGCGGATGATCACCATCACCAGTGCGACATCGGGGCGCTGCACGGGGGCCGCGAAGCGTTCAATCGATTGCTCGTGGTGAGCCTCCAGCCAGATCAGTTCTGACAAACCGAACACTCGCTCCAGCCTCGCCTTCGCATACGGATCGACTTCACCGCCGATCAACACGACCACCCGCCCCCGGAGCAGTTGGGCGACCTCCTGGACATCCGGATTCTGTTGTCCATGAGGAGCGTCGACCTCGACCTGTCTCTGTTCCAGAGTCCGTTGATAATCGTCGATGGACCGCAGCACTTGTTGAAAACTGTCTGGAGGTGTGAGATCGGCGGGCAAGTGCTCCAGGTACGGCAAGAGTATCTCCCGAAGCTGCACGTGGCTGGGCGGAAGTTTCTCGACACCCGTGAACTCCTCGACACCTCGGAACACGGCTTCCCACGCATCCGGGTCGTCGAGAGACTTCTTGAGTTCGTGCTGGATCTTGTGCAGCAGCTTGCCCCGCCGGCGTGGGGAGTCCCATTTGACGCGAGCCAGTTTTATCTGTTCGACAACGTCCGGGATTTTCGCGGGATCGGCGGGGTCGTCAATTTTCATGTGCCGTGAAATGAAGATCGATTGCTCTTTCGCCGTCTGGTAGAGCCAGCGGTAGACCATGACCTGGCGATCGTCTTCATAAGGGCTGGCCGCCGCACGCATCGCGGACTGTAAATTGGCCAGCATGTGCAGCGCCTGGGACAGCTCGACACTGGACTTTGCGGGTTCCGTCGTGCGTCGCGGATCTTTGACGACGGCTTCCACATAGCTAATCCCCTTAATGATGGCGTCGTAAGCGGCTGAGAGCAGCGGAGCGTCGTACAGTCCGGGAAGTTCTGCCTGCATCCGCAAGCCGATGCGGACGAGTTCGTCAATTTGAATCGCAGGGGGCGCGGCGAATGACAAAGTGGATGGTGGGCGGACCGCAGACTGAGTGGGATCGGCCTGGCCCAGAGTGAGCCGCTTCGTGACTTCATCCGCCGAAAGGTAGGCCGCATCCGCCACGGAGGTGGGAGATGCGAGGCGTCGGGTGGGCGCGGTAATGCGTCCCCGTAACAGACCGATGACCAGCTTACGGCCAAACGTCGATTCCACTTCACCGGAGGCCTGTTCTTCGGCGTCTGAATCCAGTGTCCCATCGACCAGAATGAGAATCGCTCGCAATGCCTGCATCGTCGTCGCGTCGTCCAGCACGACCTGCCGCGTGGCGTGATCACCCAGTTTATCGAGCAATAACGCAGCCAGATCACGGGGGGCCTCCAACTCGGACTGGTCGACCGATTCGCCTTTGGCCACCTGCAACCCCTGCACGCGCTGCAAGACTTCCGTGACCTCGAAGACCATCGCCGCGTCGCGATCACGTGAGGCTCGGAGTTCATTGCGTTTGCGATCGAGTGCGCGTTTCCACTCCGGTAAGGCGAGTTCGGGCACCGAGGACTGCCCAATGAAAGCCGCGACCTCGATCGCCAGTTCTGACCGACGCTTACTCCATTGGTGATATCGTTCTAACCAGGCCGTGGAAAAAGGAAGCCCCTGCTCACGCAGCAGCGGAATCGCAAGCGAGGCTTCACTCGCCAGCGTATAGGAGTTTCCTTGAAGCTCATTGAGCTTGTGGGCAAGCTCATCGCAACGCAGTTCATCGGGACTGAGTTGATCGGAGGGAATGATGGCTGACATGATGTTGAGAGTCCTCTGGCCGCCAGAGTGGACCACCCTCTGCGAAGCACGTCCAGTTAGGAGGCAACCCACAGCAGCAGTCCGACCAGCAGTGTACCACCCAGTGCCGCGACTCCCCAGCGAGAGCGCCAAGCCATCAACATCTCGACAAACAGCATCGCCATGACACCCCAGATCACAGGGCGCGCGTATGAGTTCTGCCCGCTGGCTGACGAGGTAGCCTCATGCGGGATGTCTCGGATGTCGGTGACCCACTCGAAGGGGGTTCCGGCCAGCAGGCCGCGCCGTAACGACTCGAGCGTCAGGCTGCGGAGGTCGCTCTCCGCAGGATCGGGATTCACGGCGAATGACTTCCGCCGATTGACGGGCGGGCCTGCAGAGAGATGGTAAGTTCCCGCGATCCCGGTGTCGGGCCAGAATAGTGCGGTCTCCGGATCTGTGGTCTCAACGAGAGCGTCGACGCTCTGGGCCGAAGGCAGCAGGACCGTCCCCTCGACCGGATGCGGAAATACCTCGCGGATCGGCGTTCCTACAGTGACCGGATCGGACCGCAATCGGCCCTCCAGCGAGTGCTGTAACAGGCGATTCACCAGCGGCACATAGCTCGGCCACAACACCCAGTGACCCCAACTGTCGTTCAGGGAGGTCGTGACGAGAACCGTTCGCCCGCGCCCCAGGGTGCGTTCGAGGAGGGCCGGGTCTCCGGTCGTGTAGGGCAGAATCACCTGCCAGTTTCCCTCGATACGCGGTTTGACTCGGGCATAGCGCGAGACGGGGGCGGTCGACAGACCCGCATCGGTGTGGCCTCGGAATGGAGCCAGGACGGGATGATCGAGGTCGCGGGTCTCGAAATTCACCGGCTCGCTCGTGTGATCCGCGTACTCGAGTAAATCCACCGGTAACAGCGCGGCCCCAAGTGTGCGCTGGAATGCCTCGCGGTCGGTCTGATCGCCCAGGCTGACGATGAGACCACCACCGTCATTCACGAATGCGGTCAGGCGGTCGATCTGGGCTGCTTCCAAACTCGCCAGATCGCACAGCACGATGCAGTCGTACAGTCTCAAATCCATCTCCGACAACTCGACCGATGTACACACAGTCGGCTGAAACACGCTGCTGGAGATTGTGTGATTCGACCCTATGGAAAGAGTCGGCGAGATCGCCAGCTGCAAGAACCCGCTGGCCGACTCCGCCAGAGAATCAGACGGGTGACCATCGACCAGCAGGACATCCAGGCTCTGCCGTGCGGACACGACCCGTCGAATCTGGTTGTCGCTGGCAATGGCATCGGGTCCGATGCGGGCTTCAATCACGACGGATGGTCCGGAGTCGGGAATCCGCAAGGTGGCAGTGACCTGTTGCTCACTCCAGGGGGCCAGAGTGACCGACTGGCTGGCACGCACAACGTTGTCGACGAGAACTTCGAGCGAGCGCATCTCTTCGTCCGCCGAAAAGCTGGCCAGGTCCACTTGGACGCGGAAAGGTCGACCGGTGATCGCCACTCGATCCGGAGCTTGCATTCCGCGCAGCGCCACATTCGACGGCAGGCCCATCCCAGCATCCACCAGGAACAACTGTGATCGCTGGGCCAAGTCCTTCAGAGCTTGCCGCAATTGAGTTTCTTGTGCAGGGGTATCGCCAGACCAGTTGGTGGCCTGGAAGTCACTGATGAGATAGACCTCACTCGATTGATCGGGCGGAACCTCGTGGAGGAGTTCCTGGATCTGCCGCAACGCTCCTTCGATGTCTCCGGCATCGTCGAGCAGCGGCACGCGGTCAATCTCGCGGAGGACATCATCGTGATCATGGGCCGGTCGGCGGATGATGACGGGGGAGGCTGCATTCCCGATCCGACAGAGGTGAAACGTGTCGCCCGCCGAACTGCTGTGAACGATCTCGCGGGCCTGCTGTCTGCCCCGGTCGAAGCGGGACTCCGTTCCGGTCCTGGCCGACATACTCAGCGATCCGTCGAGAACCAGGACTTTGTGAACTCTGCGAGTCCCAATGGCTGCGACGGTGTCCGACTCCTGGATCGGTTCTGCCACCGCCAGGGCCAACAACGCGAGTACCAGGCACCGTACGATCAGCAGGAGTAGCGATTCCAGCCGCAGCCGCCGGGCGTGGCGCTCGATCGCCGCCCGCAGAAACTGCATGGCCGCCCAGCGCTCAATCTGTGGCGTCTGTCGACGCCACAGGTGGATTGCCACAGGAATCGCCACGCCCCCCAATGCCCAGAGCCACAGGGGACTGGCGAACCCGAAGGCCAGCAGTCGCGGGAATACGATCATTCGGAACAGCATAACAGCGCTGCGGGGCGTCGGTGAGTGTGGCCCGGTCAGTGGGCAACTGTCAGTGGGCAGCTTGGCACTGTGCGTGATGAACCCTAGAATCCTCCGCTGGACCATGAAGCAACATTGTGGGAAGCAACATCGTGGCCCACTGTCATGCCAAGAGCGAGTCATGCCGCTGTCGAGGTTGCAGTTCCCGCTGAGGAGACGTTTTGATGAGTTCTCTACATGGCCTACTTGCGACGCCTGGGTTTGAGCTGCTGGCGGATGACGCAACCGCGTTAATCTTGAAAACCGTGGGTTGGATTGTTGTCGCCTTTGTGGTGGTCATCGGTCTGATCATGTTTTTCCTGTTCATCCGATATTTCAATCTCTGGCTCCGTTCATACGTCACCCGCGCTGGCATCAGCCCGCTGGCTTTGATTTTTATGTCGCTCCGAAAGGTCAACCCCCAGACGATTGTGGAGGCCAAGATCAGTGCTGTGCAAGCGGGGCTGGAGTACATTTCGACTCAGGCGCTCGGGGCGCACTATCTGGCGGGAGGCAATGTCACCAAAGTGGTGCGAGCCCTGATCGCATCACACCGGGCGAGGATTGTTCTGGATTGGGACACCGCATCCGCCATCGACTTGGCGGGTCGCGATGTGTTGGATGCCGTGCGCACCAGCGTTGATCCCAAGGTGATCGACGTGCCCGATCCGCGTCGGGGCCGAGTCACACTGGATGGAGTGGCCAAGGACGGGATTCAACTGAAGGCGAAAGCGCGAGTGACCGTTCGCACAAACCTCAGCCAATTGATTGGCGGGGCCACCGAAGACACGATCATCGCTCGCGTGGGCGAGGGGATTGTTTCGGCCATCGGTTCCTGTGCGTCACACAAAGACGTGCTGGCAAACCCCACCTTGATCGCCCAAAATGTATTGCGTAAGAGTCTCGACTCTCAGACAGCCTACGAGATCGTATCGATCGACATCGCTGATATCGATGTCGGCGATAATGTGGGAGCACGCTTGCAAGCCGACCAGGCCGAGGCCGATGTGCGAGTGGCCCGCGCCCGTGCGGAGCAACGTCGGGCCGAGGCCGTCGCCCAGGAGCAGGAGATGCGAGCCCTGACGCAGGAAAATCAGGCCAAAGTCGTCCTCGCGGAAGCAGAAATTCCAAAGGCGATGGCGGAAGCCTACTCCCGAGGCCAGCTGCGAGCGACCACTGACCCCAAGCTGGCCTAACCTGTCGACCGGGTAATCTGTGGGGTTGGCGTCAGCCTTCCGGGATGCATCAGGGGCTTGCATGTGGCCTTCTCAGTCCGTTTCGGCAGGAAATGCCGTCCCTAAGATTTTGTCGAGAAGGCTGACTTTTTTCCGGTCGATGCTAGAATGGAGATCGAAGTTCTTCACTGTGTTCGGGCATGAGCCTTGCACGGTGAGGGGATGGTGTGACTCCCGTGGAGCGAAGATTTGCCCACGGAACACTTCGCAGAACCGCCAACGTGGCGGAGTGTCGCGAAGTGCAATTCCCTCCGCCGCTCGAATCCATCCTGATCGGGATCGAGTGGCGGGTCACCATCGACTGGAGTTGGCTCTCGCTGTTCACGGACGACCAACAGAGGCTGGACTTGCAGTCGGACAATCCGGCTTCCGGTGAACTTGATGAATTCCATGCACATCGAACTGACTCCCAAGCAACAGGAAATCCTGCTGCGGGGATTGCGCTTTGTCCGTAGCGCTGTGGCACTTGACATGCCCGAATTCTCTGACAAGGTGGAGTTGGATCGCCATCGACAGTACGCTGAAATCGCGGATGTCGAGATCCTCGTCACATCCGCCGCGATCCGTCAGACCGCGACGGCCTGACGGATATTCTGGATTCGCTCCGAACGCTCATGCGATACCACCACGTTTGCATTGAATCGTTCCAGTGTCTGCTTCCCCCCCATCTCGTCTCTTCAGATGAGATCGAGCGACAACTGGAGCCGGTTTACTCTCGGTTGGGTTTGCACATCGGTCGCATTGAACTGATGAGCGGCATTCGCGAACGCCGGTTCTATGACCCTGGGACTCGCCCCGGTGCCGTCAGCGCCCGCACCGCCGAACTCCTGCTCCAGAAAACAGGCTTTGACCGGTCGAAGATCGGGGCGTTGATCCACGGCTCGGTGTGTCGAGACCAGATGGAGCCCGCCACGGCAGCCAGCGTGCATCAGGCACTGAAATTGCCCGCCAGTGCGCTGGTGATTGATGTCAGTAATGCATGTCTGGGACTGCTCAATGGGGCCTTGTTCATTGCCGATCAGATCGAGGCGGGGCTCATCCAGGCTGGGATCGTCGTTGGCACCGAAACAGGACGCAGCTTGGTCGAAGGGACGATCAACCGCTTGCGGGGGCTGGCAGGAGCGGACCGTGCCACCCTGAAGGCGGCGCTCAAGGCTGACTTCGCATCACTCACCATCGGCTCCGGGTCGGCTGCGATCTTGCTGTGTGACCGCCGGCTCAGCCGCACCGGCCATCGCTTGCTCGGGGGAGCGATGCTGGCTGACACCGCTGCTCACGAACTCTGTGCGGGGGGAGTGGATTCGTCCCCGTCCACGGACGGTCGCCCGCAGATGTCGACCGACTCCGAAGCACTCCTCCACGCCGGTGTGAACCTCGCACAGCGTACGTGGCCTCTGCTCCTGCAGCGACTCGGTTGGAGTCAGGGCGATGTCCAGAAAGTGTTTACGCACCAAGTGGGCAAAGCGCACCGAAAGCTCCTCCTGGATCGCTTAGGACTCAGCGAATCGCTTGATTACCCGACCGTCGAGTTTCTGGGCAACACCGGCTCTACGGCTCTCCCGACCGCCGCAGCTCTGGGAATCGAGAATGGTCATGTCCTGACAGGGGAGAATATCGCACTCCTCGGCATCGGGAGCGGACTCAGTTGTGTCATGCTCGGGATGCGATGGTAGTACCGGCCTTGCAAACTTCGTCGGGTGGTCATCCGGCCTCGCGAAGACATGTTCGGTTCGGACTGACCGTGCAGGAGCAGTCCCTTGGCTTCGCGACTTGTCCAGCGCTGAGGCACTCTGCATACTGACCGTGTCTGGGAGACCGGAACTCGCAGCCCTCACTCGCTCTGGCGGAGATTGATTCATGTGGAAAGTTATGCAGTGGTGTGTTATCGCGGTCACGGTCTGGAGTGCCGCTTCGGCTCGGGCAGCCGACTTCTTCTTCCAGGACGGCGATGTCGTCGTGATGATTGGCGATAGCATCACCGAACAGCACCTCTATTCAAACTACGTCGAGATGTGGACCGTCACGCGGTTTCCGAATTGGAAGCTGACGTTTCGCAA
>JANOKO010000484.1:0-1161 GCA_031419335.1 Planctomycetota bacterium | reverse complement strand
CCGCCACAAACTGAACCAGCGCGATCAGCACCCCCAGCACCAGTGAGACGACGCCGACGTAGAAAATGTATTCCAGCGAGCCGATCACAAAATCCACGAAACACTCCACATCTGAGCCCAGCGATCAGGCTCTGGTGAGCTGGATCGTCACCCGCATTGTGAGGGATGACAGGAACAATACTCAATACATAGCGGCAAGTCGCGTGTCTTCAGGGATCAGCTTTCGAGGGAGAGGCGTCATCGAATACGTGGGATATTCTGATGAACATGCACCGCCAGAAGGACATCAGTCAATTGCCGTTACGACTTCTGCGACAACCCTGACTTGCGAATAGACACCTCTTTCGGATCGCCAGTACAATGCAATGGTCGTGGAGTCTCGTGGGCTGAATCCTTCGGTGCGTGTTCATGGTGTTGCGTCTGCGTTGCCGACATTGCGGTCACACCTTTAAGGTGCGTGCGGACGCAGCTGGAAAGAAGGGGGCGTGCCCGAACCCCGAGTGCGGAGAGACGTTTACGGTTCCCGTACGAAGGGACCAGTCCGCTTCGGAGACTGAGCCAGACGAGGCTTCCCCGCTCGCTGCAGCTCACCCGGCATTGGCCCGTAAGCCGACTGTACTGCCCAGGAAAGCCTCTGCAGTCTCAAATGCTGTTTCCACGCCCGCTGTGAAACCGAAATCTCCGGTGGACGAGTGGGACGTTGACGAATCACCGGATGTTGGAACCAGTCTCGACGACTCGTATGACTCCCTCCTTCGAAGAGGCGAGAGTTCCCGACGTGGCAAACGTACGAAAAAGCGGAACAAAGCCGCCCCCATCTGGTGGGCTGCAGCGGCATTGGCGTGCGTCGCGGTGGGGATGATCGCCTGGGCGGTGTGGCCAGAAGGGGGTGGGCAGACGCTGGCCTCAGCGGACGCGAAAGCAAAGAGTGAGGACATCAACTACCTGACCGACATCCAACCGTTCTTCCGGCAGTATTGCTTCGAGTGCCACGGTGCCGACACTCAGGAGGCGGGTCTTGAACTGCACCGAGAGTCGGTCCTGGCGGATATCCTTCAGAACCGCAAAGCGTGGGACAAGGTTTATACGCATGTGAAGATCGGAGCGATGCCGCCGTCCTCATCGACTCAGCCGCAGGCCGCAGAAAGAGAAAAGGTTGTG
>JANOKO010000483.1:0-2052 GCA_031419335.1 Planctomycetota bacterium | reverse complement strand
AATGACGGGTTCTGCGGACATCGAGTGACGAACTCCTTGTGCCTGAACGAAGAAGGTGTCCACCCTGCAGGGCGAACATTCTGCATTCAACGGACCTCAAAACAGGAACAACGATTCAGGAGCAACTCCCGAGGAATACCGCCGTAACAAAAGAAGAGACAGAATGATCCGGCGGATGCTCCACACTTTATGCCTGATGGAGAGACGATTCAAGACTCCGGATGAATGTCTCCCGATATTCGGCCAATCGATTGTCACGGATGGCGACTCTGAGTTCTCGCACGATCCGTTGGTAGTATGCCAAATTGTGAACAGACAACAGCATCGGGCCGAGCATCTCTCCCGATTGGAACAGATGCCGCAAATAGCCCCGACTGAATTGTGTGCAAGTGGGACAACAGCATTCGGGATCCAATGGTGACGTGTCACGCATATGCTTACGGTTCTTGAGTTTGACGGAACCAACGCTTGTGAAAGCAGTTGCGTTGCGAGCATTGCGGGTAGGCATCACACAATCAAAAAGATCGACGCCTCGACAAACGGCCTCAATGATGTCGATGGGTCTTCCCACCCCCATCAGATAACGTGGTTTATCAACGGGCAGCATTGGCACCGTGAAGTCCAGTGTCTGATACATCTCAGACGGCTTCTCGCCCACGCTCAACCCGCCAATGGCATATCCGGGAAATTCAATCGGGAGTAACCCCTGCGCGGAAAGTTCACGCAGCACGGGGTCCGTTCCCCCCTGCACAATTCCAAACAACGCTTGGTCCCACCGCTTCTGAGCATCACGGCATCGCCGTGCCCAAGCTGTTGTCCGCTCGACGGCCTTCCGCATTCGCTCCCGCGAGACATCATGTGGGGGACACTCGTCGAGGCACATGATGCAATCCGCCCCCAGTGCCTCCTGAATCGCGACCGCCTTCTCGGGAGAGAGTTCAAACAGGCTCCCATCGATGTGCGACTTGAACACTACTTGGGTGTCGTCGATCTGCCGCAACTCTGCCAGGCTGAAGACTTGGAACCCGCCGCTATCCGTCAGTATTGGCCCGTCCCAATTCATCATGCGGTGCAGCCCACCCAAGTCGCGAACCACATCCGCGCCCGGTCGTAGCGCTAAGTGATATGTATTTGCCAACACCTTCTGGACGCCAATCATCCGCAACTGATCGGGCCAAATCCCCTTAACGGTGGCCTTGGTCCCCACAGGCATGAACGCAGGCGTTTCCACCACACCATGTGGAGTCCGCCACAGTCCGATCCGCCCAGCAGTACGGGTGTCGGTCGCTTGCAAGGTGAATTGAAAATCTGGCACGAGCTGTGGGCAATTCCAAACCGGGAGATCGAAGCATGTTCCGCATGTGAGTCCACGCGATTCTACCCTCTGATTTCGAGTCCAGCTACTGGAGGAAACAGCCTCGACCGAAATTGAGGTGTGCGTCAGGCATTACGGGACTGCCCCTCCGCGGCCTGCATGGAAAAGCCTGGTGTTGATAAGCGGATTGACCTCAGTTCGGGGTACTCGCGCACATTCCGCACTCCATCAACTGCCAGCGGACAGTGGGACTCCACCTGCCAAGTCTCCATGACAGGGAGCGGTCTGGACAACGGAGTTCAACTCATCCTCTGCGACTGAATCATGCAGCATGCTGGTCGACATCCCCACTGGCCCGTCTGACGACGTGGGCCACCACGCGGCACAACGCTCGATCATCCAGGAACGATTCTCGGCGCGTTGACATGAATGTCACCATCGTTCCAAAGCTGGTCGCGAACAGCATCATGGGGAGTGCGTGTTCCAAATGCGTTGCTCTTCCATACCGCACGAGAGCCCCACTCTCAAACTCGTGACGAAACTGTTCAATGAGATTTGAATTGCTGATTCCACCGACTACGGGAAACATCGACCTCGTCGACTTGAATCCGAAATGCCCGGGCAGGTGTCGACAGATGAACGACACGATCCCCATCCCATCTGGAAAATATGTGGCTTCGCGGCGCTGCTTCTGCTCGACCGTTTGACGATGCACTTGTGCCACGATCTCACGAAAT
>JANOKO010000482.1:0-1529 GCA_031419335.1 Planctomycetota bacterium | reverse complement strand
CGGCGATTTCTCCGAAATCGCTGGTTCGGCTCTCGCATTCACGAACCGCCCACGAGTCACGTCGCACCAGCGATTTCGGAGAAATCGCCGACAATGGCCCGCCGAGTGGTGTTTGCCACCCACATGCATAATGCACATCCTTCGAAAGCGGAACTGATGACCCCCGCCGAATCCACGATCGTTTCGGACGCCTTCCTCGACGACGAGGTGTTGTCGTCCAATGAGGCGTGGATTCTGCCTCCCGCTCCGGGCTCGGTCGATCAGTTCGCCACGAACCAAGGCAACACCCCCAACTCGGACGATGGGCGACTCCCCCCCTGCCCCGTCCCGTGGCGACGCCCGATCGCGTTTCTCTTCTGGTCGTTTCAACTGCTGTTCGGGCTGGGGAGCCTGATCTTCCTCCTCTCGGTGATCGCAGCTGTCCCCGTCGTAAATCTGTTTGCGTTGGGATATCTGTTGGAGGTGGAAGGTCGGGTGGCTCGCTCGGGGCGGTTGAGGGACGCGTTCCCGCTGATTCGTGTGGCTCCTCGGATTGGTTCGATCGCGCTCGGGGTTTATGCCTGGACGGTGTTGCTGCGGCTTTTGGCCACGAGTTCGGCGAATGCTCACATCATCGATCCGGGTGGGGCTGCGGATCAGCGGTTGGCGGTGGTCTCGACGGTGGTGTGGGCGTTGGTGACGGTGCATTTGTGTCTGGCTCTGGCCCGAGGCGGCGGTCTGCCGACGTTCATTCGACCGATCAAGAACCTGCGCTGGTTGTGGGCGCGCTGGCGTGCGGGGGATTACCTCGAAACGGCGTCGAGCCATGTCCGATCGTTCTATGCCGAGTTGCAGGTGCGGCACCATTTCTCGCTGGGATTGCGAGGGTTCGTTGTCGGGCTGACGTGGCTGATCGTGCCATCCGTGTTGTACGTCTCGGCGACCCGGCCCGAGGGAGGGGCGGCCATCTTCACGGTGTTCATCGGGTTCTTGCTGACGATGGTGTTCGCCTGGGTGCCCTTCCTTCAGGCCCGATTCGCAGCCGAGAATCGCCTCCGCGCGGGATTCGATGTGCGGCAGGTCAAGGAACTCTTCCGCCACGCCCCGTTTGCGTTCCTGTTCGCGACAATTGTGGTGTACGTTTTGGCCTTGCCGATGTACCTGTTTAAGGCATTCCAGTTGCCATCGGACGCCCAATGGCCGATCACGCTGATCTTCATTCTGAGTATCTACCCAGCCCGTGTCGTCACCGGTTGGGTGTATCATCGGGCGGTGCAGCGGCGAGCGCTGGGGTTGAAGTCGCGGTTCGCCACGCGGCTGCTGGTGCGAGTGGGCTTGGTGTTCCCGCTGTTGGCGGTCTACACGTTCATCCTGTATTTCACGCAGTTCATCGCCCAGGACGGGAAGGCTGAGTTAGTGAAGCACCACGCCTCCCTGATCCCCTGGTCGCTGTGAGGTGGGATAGGCTCCCACCCTGTCTGGTTTCTGAGTTGACTGGCTGGAAGCCTATCCCACGGTCCCATCCGTAAGACAAGCAGGCTGTTGCAGTA
>JANOKO010000481.1:0-1127 GCA_031419335.1 Planctomycetota bacterium | reverse complement strand
TAGTTGTTGGCGCAGCGGTAGTAGTCGTGTAACCGCACGCCGCCGCCCTTCAGTTTTCGCTTGATGCGCTCGCCGGTGATGAGCGCCCCGCAGTGCTGGCAGGTGAAGAGTCCTCCGGCGAGTGGCATGTTGATCTGTGTGGTCGTCCTCCGAATCTTGCCGTCGAGCAGATCCTGGCAGATCGAGAAAGTCCGCCGATCGATCAGCGGTCGATGCTTTCCACTGTACACCCGGTCGCCCCAACGGATGTCACCGACATAGACGCGGTTCCGTAGCATGCGGGAGAGAGCCGTCCGATGGAACCGGGGATTTCCCTTTTGGTAGGTGTAGCCTTCTCCGGCGAGTTGGTCGGCCAGTGTTTCGAACGTGTGCCGCCCACCCGCATACAGCTCGAAGGCCCGCACGACAGCCTTTGAGTTCTGCGGATGCGGTCGAATCGGTTCTTCCTTCTCACCCGTGCAATTCATGTAGCCGTATGAGGCGAGGCCGTGCTGCCAACCCTGGCGACAGCGTTCCTCGATCCCTTTCAAGACCTCGGTCCGCAAGTTGTCGCTGTAGTATTGAGCGACAGCTGCCATCACGTTGAACGACAACGCCCCGGCTGGTCCGGGACCGAACTGGTTGTCGACGAAGGCCAGAGCGATACCGAGTTTGTCCTCCAATTCCTGCATCCGCACCGCGTCCCGCATGTTGCGGCAGACGCGGTCGAGCTTGTGGCTCAGGATCGCTCGCAGGTTTTCTCGCTTCGCATTGGCCTTCACCCAATCGAACATTTCGTTGAAGACGAGGCGCTCGGCACCACGCCGAGCCGACTCGGCCACCGAGAACTCTCGGACGACCGTCCACCCGTTCTTCATGGCTCGCTCGCGTGTCGCCCGGAGTTGGGCATCAATGGAATACCCTTCCCGTTGCTCGCGCGAGGAGACTCGGGCCCAGATCACGACATTCATTCCACGTTCCTTTCCAACAGCATCTCGGCGAATCGTTTGACGTTCCGGAGGATCTCGATGGCCTCGTCCTCCGAGACCTCCCGTCCGTACCGGGCTGACCAGAGTCGACGAGTCTCAGTGATCAAATCATCCGAAACCCAGGCGAGTGACATTGGCCGTCGAACCGGCACGGGCGGG
>JANOKO010000480.1:0-1501 GCA_031419335.1 Planctomycetota bacterium | reverse complement strand
ATTTCTCCGAAATCGCCGACATTGGTGCTGCTATCCATGCCACTATCGCCGTCTTCGCTCCTGCTGGCGATTGAGTCCTCCTGTGACGAAACCGCAGCTGCGGTTGTGACCCGCGATTTGCGCGTTCTGTCCAGTGTGGTGGCGAGCCAGAATGAGCTGCACGAACGGTTTGGCGGGGTGGTTCCGGAGATTGCCTCGCGGGCGCATGTGCTGCGGATTCTTCCGGTGATTGAAGAGGCCATTCGGAAGGCCGGGGTGACGCTGCGTGATTTGTCAGCCATCGCCGTGGTCACACAACCGGGATTGGTGGGTTCGCTGCTCGTCGGTTTGACAGCGGCCAAGACTCTGGCCCTCGTACTCGGGAAGCCGCTCGTGGCTGTGAACCACATCGAGGGGCACATCTACGCATGTCGGCTGGATGCGGGGCGGGACGTGTTCCCGTGTATTGGGCTGGTTGTGAGCGGGGGGCATACGAACCTGTACGATTGCCAGACGGCCACGAACTTCGATTTGCTTGGAGCGACGATCGATGACGCGGCGGGCGAAGCGTTTGACAAGATTGCGAGCGTCCTCGGACTCCCGTACCCCGGCGGGCCCATGATTGAACAGGTGGCACGGACTGGAAATCCGACCGCGTTCCGGTTTCCGCGTACATTCCTCAAAGACGACCGGCTGGACTTTAGTTTCAGCGGGGTCAAGACCTCGGTGCTGTATGAGGCCAAAGGCCAACCGGGAGCCCACTCGCAACCGCCCGCACTCACCGAATCGCGAGTGGCCGACATCGCCGCCAGCTTTCAAGCTGCCGTGATCGATGTGCTGGTCTCCAAGTGCAGACAGGCCTTACATCGCACCGGACACAAAACTCTCTGCGTCGGCGGGGGGGTGGCGGCGAACTCGGTATTTCGATTAGCACTGGAAGAGATGACTCGACGCGAGAAGATCGAACTGCATCTTAGTCCTCGCGAATATTGTACGGATAACGCCGCAATGGCCGCAGTCGGGTGGGAGTTGTTTAAAGCTGGCCAACTGGCTCCCTTGGATTTGGACGTGGTTCCGGGGCTGGTGCGAAAACCGCAGTCCCCATGAAACGGTTCGATGCCGAACCACTCTGCCCTCAGCCTGCGCCTGATGCCTATCTCTGGTCCACTTCGGGTGCGGCGGCTTGCCGCTCCCGCGTTCGGCAGAATCCTGCCTCGACTTGAGTCGATTCAGAACTCACCTTGAGTGATTTTCCCAATTTCGATATCCCTCCGTCTCTTCGGGAGTTCACCTCCCGCCCGCAGTGACGCTTCGCACTGGGGACAAGCCCCTCCCCCATTCCTCCGAAAGCCCTCTCCATGCCCGGAGCCGCCTCGCCAAGCTGCGATCATCCGCTGCGCGCGTTTGGGCTGTGGGCCAGCCTCGTCGTGTGCATTCTGGGTTCTCTGAGGTCGGCATTTTCGCAGGAGGATGCTGAGTTCTCTGATAGTGGGAAAGTCCGACAATCCCGGGAGTTCCTGAC
>JANOKO010000479.1:0-2945 GCA_031419335.1 Planctomycetota bacterium | reverse complement strand
CTCGCTCCGGCAAACCGCGAGGACTGCGGTGGGTGAAATGCGACTGGCAACCGTGTGTCACTTACGCCCGAGACGCGAAGTCCGGACTACTCACGGCCTTTGCCTCGATCGAACTGCATTTCGAGGCGATCGACGGCAGCGACATGGAGGATGTCGCCGCCGTCGGCACAGTCCGCGATGCCTGTGCTGTGTTTCACTATCAGGCCGGTCAATGGGGTACGGGTGGCAAAGCGCTGTTCAATATGAACGCCGGAGATGCGGTCGCCAAGCTCCAAGGGCAATTTGTGGCCGTAGCAGACACGCTTCCGTCACGCTCGCCCCGTGAAGAGATCGTGACGCACGGGCTTCCAAGACCCCCGCAGTGAACCATTCTCCTCCAGACTGTGTCGTGGCGAAGGGACACTCCAGTTCAGCCTGACACATTGCCAAAGCAGGATGTCATGGTCGGTTGTCATCGGGAGCTGAGTGGTTCGGCCCTAGCCCAAGGACACTGACCCTGTTGCCTTTTCTCCGAAAATGGATGCTCTTGAGGTCACTCCGCCGATGCGGGCGATTCCTGGTGACACCCCTCGCTGGCGCGCCGGGCTATTGAAATCGGGACCGTCAGGGGCGAATACATCCGCAGCATGATGGAGCGTAAACCCGTATTGACATTCTGCATTCATGACCTAACATCATACGTACACATCCCAACTAGACTCGCATGGTCCGGTTCATTCTCGAAGCGGCCCTGAGAGGGCACCAGAAGCGGCAATGGCTATGCGGCTTCGCGTGTCGAAGCATCGTGATCCACTTCACCAGGACGTACCACGGATGCGACTTCACTGGCAGGGGCCGACCCTTGTCGTGAGAACGCCAGCTAAGCTCAATCTCTTTCTTGACGTTCTCGGCCAACGACTTGACGGCTACCACGAACTGGAAACCATGATGGTCTCCATCGGTCTCTATGACACTCTTCGTCTGCAAGCGAATGAGAGTGGCCGGTTGGAGTTGTCACTGGATTGTACCTCGCCAGGTATCACCCGCGAGATGCAGATGCAGCTTCCTGTCGATGAGCGGAATCTGGTGCTGAGAGCGGCACTGCTGCTGCGCACACAGACTGGGTGTACTCGGGGGGCCTCGATTCAACTGACCAAGCTGATCCCGCTCCAGGCCGGACTCGGCGGCGGTTCGAGTGACGCCGCTGCGGCACTCGTCGGCTTGAATCGCTTGTGGAACCTCGGGTTGTCCTCAGTTGAACTTCATCCACTGGCGGCTCAGCTCGGCAGTGATGTGAACTTCTTTCTCGATTCGGTGCCACTCGCATTGTGCCGAGGGCGTGGCGAACTGATCACCGCCGAGCCGCTCACTCGACCGTTGCATTTCGTGGTGGTCAAACCCCACGGTGGGCTGAGTACGCGGGCTGTGTTCCAAGCTCTACGCCGTGATCGATCCGCCATCGGGAGTGTGCGCATTCGGCAAGCTCTCCAGGTGGGCGATCCTGCGCAAATCGGAATCCAGTTGCATAACTCGCTCGAGGTGCCTGCTGGAGAATTGAGCGAGGAGGTGGCCGCCGTACTCTCTGCTCTGGATCGTGTGTCGAGCGTGGGCCGAATGATGACTGGAAGCGGGTCATCCTGCTTCGCACTGTGTGCCCATCGCGGGCAGGCGGTGCGGGCAGCCCGTCTGCTCCGCGGGTCGTGTTGTGGCCAAGTGTTTGTCGTGCAGACAGCCACTTGAGACAAGTCCCGATCCCGGGCAACACCTCTGACATGAATACCGATTGGTGAAGGCTTCACCGGTCATTGATTCACCACTTTGAACTGACACCGTGTTCTTGTCCTCTCGCTCATGGTCGGCCCGACCATTGGCTCCACTCCTTCAGGAGGACGGTCTCGTGGAGATTACAGAAGTTCGCATCAAGCTGATGAGCGATAACGCCGAACGACTGCTGGCTTTTTGCTCGATGACGATTGATGGCTGCTTTGTCGTGCGCGATTTGAAGATCATACGTGGCATCAAGGGGGCCTTTGTCGCCATGCCCAGTCGTAAGCTGACCGACCACTGTCATCGCTGCCACGGAAAGAACGCTTTGCGTTCGAACTATTGTACGCAGTGCGGGCAACGCCAACGGGATGACCGTGCGGCGAAGGGGATGGACGGTCGGGCCAAGCTCTATGCCGACATCGCCCACCCGATTAACTCGGAATGTCGTGACTTGATCCAGAATCGAGTCTTACATGAATACGAAGAAGAACTCGTGCGTTCTCAACTGCCGAATTACGTCTGCCGTTATGACGACTACGACGCTGGAGAGTATGACCTCGACGAAGCCCAACGCTGGGATGCCATTCATGATCGACAATCGAGCAGCCCCACCCGGCGCGTCGACCCTCCCGCCCAATCCATGGTCCCCCTGCCTCACGAGATTGACCGCAGCCGCGCAATGGCGGAAAGCTCACCGGACGAGTGGTATGGGAATCAGAGTTGAGAGTGGAGGGGCCGGGATCATTCGAAATCCTCAGCACGAACTTCGGACAGTGAGGCTGGTTTTGCGACCAGCCGCTGCCTCTGGCTGATCGCATTCCCACCACTCAGAACTGACAAATGACTCGCTGACGGCTGAACCACGGGCTACACACACACATCTGTCGCTCAACGCTCACCGGACCTCGACTTCTGATGTGCCGCAGGCTTCACGCCCTTCACGAATCCACCGAAGCTAAAGGCGGACGGAACATACTCACCGACCAATCCCACGTTGGCTGTCGCGGAAATCTTGTCTTCCATCCCGACACACCAGTAGGTCGCATTCACCAGCAAGCGTCGAAACCCCTCGTTCTGCAGATCTTGAGCAGCCCCCATCGTGGTGGTAAAGACGCGGGCATCCTTCCCGGCTGCCCCGGTGAAAGTCTTGGTCCAAGCCACCGGCATCAGCGGAGTATTTTTCTCCCCTTCCAGTGGAG
>JANOKO010000478.1:0-2566 GCA_031419335.1 Planctomycetota bacterium | reverse complement strand
CTTCGTCATAGAACACAATGAGTTGGTTCATCTCCTTGTGCTCAGCCACGTTCTCGGCCACGAATCCGCTGGGACGGCCCGGCTGCTTGGCACTGGGACCGGTCACCGGCTGATACGCTTTCTCCACATTGGACGAGAGCTGCCGCACCTCTTCCCCGTTGTCTGTCATCAGGATCACGACCGCCTTGCGATGGTCGATCCACACACCGGCTTTAGTCTTCATGAGTTTGCCTTTCAAAAACGAGTCATTTGAGAACGCGACTGGTCGCTGAGTTTCACACGCTTCACTCCCTCGCTTGAGTGGTTACACCGGCGGTCGACCTTGAATGACGCGAATCAGCACAGTGGCAATCGCGATGACCAGCAGGATGTGGATGAATCCGCCGAGTGTGTACGACGTGACTAATCCCACAGCCCACAGAACCATCAACACCACAAAAATTGTCCACAGCATTTCAGTTTCTCCTTCAGGAACATCCGAATGAACCATTCGTGACAGTCACGACCTGATCGATTCCTCAGTAACAACGGCCATCCAGTACGGCATCTTGACTTCTCATAAGTGGCCAACGTCAGTAGTTCGTGATGACCCAATCTCCAAAGTGAACGATGTCCGTCGCGCCGAGCGCCTTGATAGACGCTGCGGCCTGCTCCACGAACTCCGATTCGACCTTAGCGGCGAACACAGTCTTCCCGCTCTTCACCGCGGTGAGATAGCGCTGCACCATCACCGCTTCCATGTCACCAAAGAAGAAGTTCGAGACAGCCACCTTTTCATCCTCCAGTGTCTCGACACCCAGGACTCCATTGAGGATTTCGACCTCGGGGACTCCGAGTTGTGTCAACGCCTCGGACACGGCCCGGAGCTTCTCGCGGGTCTCGACGATTCCGATGACCTTACCGAACGGCGTCATCTTCGGAAGGGCAATTACTGATTCATCGACAGCACTCATCTTGAGTCTCCTCAGTGGTGGATGCGACTTCTGTTGAAAGACACACTTCGAATCTACAGGCGACCCAGCAGCACCAGAATGAGCAGGATCAGCAGTACGAGCCCCAAGCCACCGCTGGGGCCATAACCCCAACTCCGGCTGTGTGGCCAAGTCGGAATGGCTCCGAGGAGCATGAGGATCAAGATGATGAGGAGGATCGTTCCGAGGCTCATGGGAGTACTTCCTTGGCGTATGGTTTCAGACTCTGTCTATCGAGTAGTCAGAGTCCCGTGTGGAATCCCGGTGCTCCGCGAGCGTTGTCCCGAGATTCTGGAATCCGGATGCTGGTCAACGACCAGCATCAGGGGTTGTCTCCACGGAGTCTTTCGACTCCGTGACGGCTAGTTGATCGATGTCGTCTGCTTGGCTGGCTCAAGCTGGTCGTAATCAGCGTTCTTGTCGATGGCTTCGATTTCGAGTGCAACGCCCTTGTCGGCCCGCTTCGTGGTCACACGGATCTTCATGCCAGGCTTGAGGTCGGTGGCCTTGCATTCCTTCGTGTCACAGCACACTTTTGTATGTGCAGAGATCGCGTGAGAATGCTCCTTGCCATCCGCACCCGTCATCACCAGCTTATTGCTGGAGATACTCACGACCTGGCCTTCGTGGGTGTTGGGGAACATGCGATGCTTGTCGATAGCCTCGACGTATGTGACAGTCTCCTTGTCATCGGTCTTGAGAGTCGTCACGCGGACCCTGGCACCGGCCTTGATGTCTGCGGCCTTGCAGGCTTCTCCGTCCTGGGTCAGTTTGGTGTCGGCGGTCAACACGTGAGTGTGTTCTGGTCCGCCCTTGCTTGTCATCACCAGCGCGGAGTCCGTGATGCTGACGACTTTGCCTTTATGGGAGGCCTCTTTCGCTGCGTCGGCTGCGAGGACTTGCCCCGTCACCAGGAGCAAGGCGAAGGCAATCGCGTTGAGTTGGATCGTTCGGAAAATCATGTTGGTCCTTCATTCAAGACATGGGGATTGTTCACAGAAGCGACATACCTCCGTGTCACACGGACCTTTCGAGTCCATGATTCGTCTGAGACTGACAGCGGATACTGGTCAACGACCAGC
Source organism: Planctomycetota bacterium (assembly GCA_031419335.1). Lineage (GTDB taxonomy): Bacteria > Planctomycetota > Planctomycetia > Planctomycetales > Planctomycetaceae > TH-plancto1. The sequence continues at coordinate 513 of JANOKO010000478.1, read as the reverse complement.
AATCGGAGATTCACCAAAGCAGTCACCGAGTGATTGAGTTACTTGGCTGCCATCTTCGACATTTCGAGACATTCCTTGGCACAGTTGCGACAAGACTTGGCACAAGCGGCCATTTCCTTGTCATCCGGCAGCGCCTCGCAGGCTGCGGCACACTCGTCACAACACTTCGCACAGCACAACGCAGCGTGGCCCGAGAGTGCGCTCTGTCTGGCGCACAACGAGGAACACATCTGGCAGCACTCCGCACAGTCCACACACAGATGCATGCACTTGGCATGCTCCTTCTTCCCATCAACGACGAGAGAAGCGCAGTGATGGAAGCACGCATTGCACTGCACCTGGCAATCCGCGCACGTCGCTGCGCACTTCTTCAGGTGTGCGGCGTGGGGACTATCCGCCGAGAACGCGGGCCCACTCACAGCAAGCAGGGCGAAGGCAACGGCACTGAGTGACATCATTCGGAAATTCATGATCATCGTCTTTCGTGAAGAGTGATTGTGGACCGTCCCACGG
>JANOKO010000477.1:0-2615 GCA_031419335.1 Planctomycetota bacterium | reverse complement strand
GTACCGCCTTGCGAATCAGTCATCAATCAGCCTCTGCGACTGAGTTATTTGGCACACGATCTGCCTTGCAGGATTCTGTCAATTCCGATCGATTCAAGTGCAAGTTGAGCTTGTGTCGATGATTCTGCTGGGGGAGACTCCATCGAGTCTGACATTCTCCTTTCCAGGACAGCCCTGTGTTTCGTTTCGTGCATGTCGCAATGCTCGCCGTGATGCTGCTCCACAGCATTCTCGGTTGCTGCTGGCATCACGGACATACGCACCTTGGGGCCGCGTGCCAGACTGGTGCGAATGGTGAACGTCGAGCGCTGAATGAAATCCAATCGACCCTTTCGCATGGTTTTCACCACACCTGTACACACCACCACGCGCCAGCGCAATCCCCCGCTGACCATGAGCGTGTACCGCATCATCATCAATGCGACCAGGACGAGTGCCTCTTCTTGATGGCGAAAACCTGGGAGTTCCCCCAGCAATTGGAACTGTCACTCGCATTTGTGATGGATCACTGTGTCGATGAGCCGCTGGTCCTCGAATGCACTGTGGCCCCACAAAATTCCGAACCTGTGTTTGATACAGCGGGTTCACGCTGCGCGGTACTTCAGGTCTGGCGAATTTAGTCTGACCGATCTGTTTCTGGAACGGGATCAGGCACTCCCTCGCTGGCGTGCGGCTGCGAACGTGACTGGAATTGCACGGTTTACTCCACCGTTCAACGTATGTCTGACTCCGTTTGAAAGCGTCACGAACCACCCCTGCTGGGATGGTACTTTCAGCACGTACGGGATGTGCGTATTGCCCCCTCTCCTCCGAAGGACGACAGCAGCCAAAGCCTTGGCCTGCTGGCCCCTTCTGTACTCGAAGGATCGATCTCATGCAGACTCCGCTTCAGTCGCTTTCCATGGCGACCGCTCTTTTGGTGTTGGTCCACGGAATCGCCGCCGCCCAGGCTCCCGCCAAACCGATTCGGCCTCAGCCCTCCGTGGTCAGCGAGCCGGTCGAGAACAAGTACACGTTCTTGGTGTTCTACAGGCAGAATGACGCAGCGACTCAGGCGATGACAGCAGCGCTGAAAGGCGAGATGGCCAAACGCCAGGAGGTCGCGACGGCCAAGTTCGTCCAAATCGATGACCCCGCCCAAAAGGCGCTGGTCGCCAAGTACGATGTGTCGCGGGCTCCGCTCCCACTGCTGGTCGCCATCGCCCCCAATGGGGCCATGACCGGTATGTTTCCCCAGAAGCTCCCCGCCGAGGGAATCGAGGGAGCGTTCGTGACGCCGACCATGATGGTCACGATGAAAGCCCTGCAAGAGGGCAAGCTCGTGCTCGTGACCGTGGGTGGATCGGTTCCCGCACCGACTCCAACTGCCGTAACTGCATTCCAAGCTGACCCGCACTTCAGTGAGCGGCTGATGACCGTTTCGATGGAAGCGGCTGACCCCCAAGAAGCCAAGTTCATCGCACAGATGAAGATCGCCGACACCGTGCTGGAGACGCAAACCGTTCTACTCGCTCCACCCGGAGTGCTGGTCGGAAAGTTTAACGCCACTGCTTCGAAAGAAGTCGTTGCTGCCGCCTTGGCGAAAGCCGGGAAATGCTGCGAAGACCCGAACTGCAAGCATCAACCGGCCACGCAATCCGCCACGAAGGCCCCCGCGACTCGTCGGTAACGGTACTCATTCACACTTTTGTTATCAGGACGGAACCTGATTCAAGGAAGACACTCATGAACCTCCGCAATCTCATCTGGCGCGAACTGCGTGAACGGCCCTCGGCCATGTTCACCAGCACGCTCGCCATCTTGTTGGGAGTCGCCGCACTGGTCGCGATTCGCCATATCACCGTCTTCTCGGAACGCGAAGTCGGTGGCCAGTTGGAGTCTCTGGGGGCGAACATTCTCGTCCTGCCCTTAGAGACGACTCTGCAAGACTACTACTCAGCTGACCTCTCCAGCCGGACGCTTCCGGAATCCCATGTGGCGACCATCCTCATGGAAAACCTGCCGGGAGTGGAACGCTTGTCCCCCCGGCTATGTGTCGTGACCCAGGTGGCGAATCGCGATGTGACATTGACTGGCATCTTGCCTCAGAGCGAGTTTCAGACCAAGGCGCTTTGGCAATCCGTGTCGCTGTTCAGCAACAAGCATGAGGGCTGCACTAAGCCCGCCGCGACTGGTCCCAAGACCTATGATGGAAGCCCGGAAGCTCTGGCGAGTGCGCGAACGATTGACCAGCTCGAAGGGAACCAGATCGTGATTGGTGCGGATGTCGCCGAGTTCTCGAACTTGAAGTCGGGACAGTCGACGACCCTGTATGGGGAAATGTTCCAAGTGCTGGCCGTGTTGCCAAGGACCGGAACGATCGACGATACCCGTGTGTTTGTCCATCTGCACACTGTGCAGCGGTTGACCAACGCGGGCGAAGTGGTAAACGCCATCGAAGTGATGGGCTGCTGTAAGGATGCTGCGGGAGACTTGGTTCCCAATTTGGCCAAGCTGCTTCCAGACGCCAAGGTTGTGACGATCTCGCAAGTGGTTTCGACCCAGGTTGGCGTCAATCGCTTGATGGGGCAGATGTCAGTCTTCGTCTTTGCCATCTTGGTCGTGGTGGGCGGAGC
>JANOKO010000476.1:0-5094 GCA_031419335.1 Planctomycetota bacterium | reverse complement strand
TCGCCACTGGCATCAATCAGCACACGTGGCAGCCCGTGAGACCGGAGTATTTTCAGTGCCTCATCGCAGGCGTATCCAGCAGCGATTCCACCCAGATCCATCTGGATGTCGTCGCGAGCCAGTTCTGCGCTGCGAGTCATCGCATCCAAGTGGACCGCCCGCCATCCAACACGCTGGCGGGCACTCGCCAGCAACTCGGGTGGAGGTAACTTCTTCGTCCGCCGAGCGGTCCGCCACAATTGAATGACGGGGCCGACCGTCACATCGAAGGCCCCATTCGTATCGCGTGACAATTCCAGCGAATGGCTGAGTATCTCAAACAGCTCCGGACTCAAGCGGACGGGCTGATTGGGGCCGGAGTTCTCGCACAGCTGGGACAATTCACTTTCAGTGTTGTAGTCACTCATCACGCGGTCGAGATACCGAACGCGCGCCTCCACCTGCTCAATCGCCCTCGTCACGGTCAATTCATTGGGGCCATAGACCACCAGATGGTACTTCATCCCCATCGCAACGAAATCATACTCATACCGCTGCGCAGGCAGCCGCTCCATCACCGGCACGGGAGGCGGTCGATCCTCCGACGCCTCCACAGGGGCGGCGAGCCAAACGCCAATCCCCAGCAGCCCAACCCAGACCCCAGTCCATCCACCGCGTGCCACTGGCATGTTATTCCTTCGGAGCTTCCGCCCCACACCGCAGCACGCACCGAAACCCGATATCCTCCGCGGGTTTCGTCATGCCGTGACTGCCGCGAGCCCAGAGTTCCCAGCGGTCGCTACCGCCCTTGACGACTCGCTCCCCATTGCTGGCCCTGCGAGGCCCGGTCCAATTGTGAGCCGGTGAACCATCCTTGCTCTTGGCCTCTGCATAGGCGGACGTGTGATACCAGTCAGTACACCATTCGCGGACATTCCCGGATAGGTCCATGACTCCGTAGCGGCTGCGATCATGCGGGTAACTCCCGACAGGATCGACCTGTCCCAACGCGCGAGGTTTGTGCCAGATGATACGGTCATGGCCCCACGGGAAAACTCCTGCGTCGGAACCGCGTCCGGCCTTTTCCCATTCCGCTTCAGTCGGCAGTTCTTTCTTGGCCCACTTGGCGTAGTTCTGAGCATCCTTCCAGGACAAGTTCGTCACCGGAAGTCGCGGATCTCCATTGAGGGGAACGGAATTCGCGGGTCCGCCATCCTTGCCAGACAGCGCGGCCTTAAACTTCGCAAACTCGCCGATAGTGACTTCCGTGATCTCGATATAATACGTGTCGAGCGACATCGGATGGGCCGGACCCGCATCTGCCGGACCGAGGTCGATTCCCTGTGTAAACAAGCCTGCCGGAACACAGGCCAGCTCCTTGCCATCCACCTCTCCCCGGACACGACGTGGCCACCCTGTGTCGGTATACCCCGCCGCCGGGACAGCTGTGAAACCAGCGGGCAGACTTTGAATTCTATCGGGCTTCGCGGCCACTGGTTGTTCCATTGTCAGGGTCGAGCCCTCCGAGAGGCTTGTATTGACGAAGAACAGATCACTGGGCTGTGGTCCGGAGACGAGCGTGAAATTGCGGGGATCCTCGACGGGATCAAACAGTTGCTCGAGTGGACCCTCGTCTGGCTTCGCATTCGAGGTCACGGGTACAGGCTTCTGGGCCACACCCAGTGCGGCATGATCACCTCTTGGATTGGCACGGATAGGCACAGAGGGAGGAGGTGCCGATGCCTGTGGTGGCGGCGCGGATGGATTCGCGGGAGGTCCGGAACTACCGCCACAACCACTGGACGCCAGCAGAAAGCCGGAAACCACCGAAATCATCCACCGATTCATGATTCCAACTCCCAACCCGTCGTAGCCAACCCGTGGACAGCCCTCGCAGCCGACAGACTCATGATATCAAACAGTCCGTTCGTGTGGCACAGCCTCATTCGGCACAGAGATTGACCGGAAGCATTTCCCGACAAATGGACTTCCGCGGTCAGCCGGCCGAGAATCCGGTTCAGTCCATCCATTTTCGCGAACTGGTTCATTCCGGGGACTGACAATTCCCGGAATTCCCGCCGGACTCGGACACTTGCCCGATCTGCTCAATTGAAGCCTCAGCGTCTCGCCCTATAATCGCCGAGACAGCGACGCCCTAAGCGGTCTCGCGTCCGAAACTCTTGTGAATGAGGCGGATGCGCAGGCCGATTCGACAAAAGGAGTGGACCTTGAGCTGGCTGCTCGCCACGTTGCGATCATCGGTCGGGAAGAAGTTCGTCATGGGGGGCACGGGATTATTCCTGTGTTTCTTCCTGGTGGTGCATCTCGCCGGGAATCTTCTGCTATTCACCGGGCCGAAGGCGTATAACGCGTACTCGGAAGCTCTGCACAAGAACGAGGCGTTCTTGATTGTGGCGGAGATCGGTCTGTTCGGGGCAATGCTGCTCCATATCTACCTGGCCTTTACGACGGCTGCGGAGAACCGGGCCGCTCGTGGTGACCGGGGCTACGCGGTGCGGCAGACCAAGATTCCGGGCCGGGTCATCAACTTCCTCGGCATGGCACCGGACACCACGATGTTCGTCACCGGGGCGTTGATCTTCGCGTACATCATCGTGCATCTGTGTGACTTCAAGTTCGAAGTCTTTGCCACCGAGGCCATGCGGGCTGCGGACCCTTACACCAAGGCGGCTGCGATTCTGAGCAGCGGCTCGCGGAAGCTGATCTACGGGATCGCCGCCTTGGTGGTCGGGCTGCATGTGTCGCACGGGTTCGCCAGTGCCTTCCAGTCGCTGGGGCTGAGTCACCCCAAGTACACGCCGACCATTAAGTGCCTCGGCAAGGTGTTTGCGGTGGTCGTCGCCCTCGGGTTTTGCAGCTTTGCGTTCTGGGACAGTGAGCGGAGTCGCCGCACAGATGACCTGGATCAGCCGATCCCGGGTAGAGCGACTTCTCTCCCAGTTCCGGCTCGCGAAATTTCCCAATCTCAGAACTCCTCGCCTCAGTACGTCCCGCTGAGTCCGGAGATGGAACGCCAGCTTCGCGAACATCATAAAGCACCGGCCCCATCAGCTAAGCAGCCCGAGCCAGTGACTCGCCTGTTGGAGCCTTGGCCCGTGAACCCGAAACGGTAAGCGGATTCAGTTCGCAAACATCTCCCGCACAACTGCCCACGCGACCGACCGTCGCCTTGAGAGTCACCCGACCATGAGCTCCGACTCGTCCACTCTCCTGAACTCCCGCGTCCCTGGCGGTCCCATCGAGCAGAAGTGGGACAACCTCAAGCGGGACATCAAGCTGATCGCCCCGAACAGCAAGAAGAAGTACGAGGTGATCGTCGTCGGGACCGGTCTGGCCGGAGCCGCAGCTGCCGCCTCGCTGGCGGAGATGGGTTACAAGGTCAAGGTCTTCTGCTTCCAGGACTCCCCGCGACGCGCTCACAGTATCGCCGCTCAAGGCGGTATTAACGCCGCCAAGAACTACCACAACGACGGTGACTCGGTCTGGCGGCTGTTCGTCGATACGGTGAAGGGCGGCGACTTCCGCGCTCGCGAGGCGAACGTCTACCGCCTCGCTCAACTCAGCGAAAACATCATCGACCAGTGCGTGGCCCAAGGGGTGCCGTTCGCCCGCGAGTACGGCGGCACGCTGGCCAACCGCACCTTCGGCGGGACTCAGGTCTCGCGGACGTTTTACGCGCGGGGCCAGACGGGGCAGCAATTGCTGATCGGGGCCTATCAATCGCTGATGCGGCAGGTGGCGGGCGGTAACGCACAGATGTATGCCCGCCGCGAGATGCTCGATCTGGTGACGGTCGACGGCATGGCACGGGGGATCGTTTGTCGCAACCTGACCACCGGCAAGCTCGAGTCGCACGCCGCCCATGCGGTGCTGCTCTGCACCGGCGGGTACGGCAATGTGTTCTACCTCTCGACGAATGCCAAAGGCTGCAACGTCACCGCAGCTTGGCGGGCACACAAGCGCGGAGCTCTGTTCGGCAATCCGTGCTACACGCAGATTCACCCGACTTGTATTCCGGTCACCGGCGATCATCAGTCGAAGCTCACACTGATGAGCGAGAGCCTTCGCAACGATGGCCGCGTCTGGGTGCCGAAGCAGGCGAGCGATGCTCGCGCTCCTGGTCAGATCCCCGAAGCTGACCGCGACTACTATCTGGAGCGGCGTTACCCAGCCTACGGCAATATGGTCCCCCGCGATGTGGCCAGCCGCGCGGCGAAGGAACGCTGCGACGCCGGGTTCGGGGTCGGCAGCAGCAAGCTGTCGGTCTATCTCGACTTCAGCGAAGCGATCCAGAAGCAGGGCGAAGCCGCCATTCGCGGCAAGTACGGCAACCTGTTTCACATGTATCAGAAGATCACCGACGAGAACCCGTACCAGTCGCCGATGCGGATCTACCCAGCGGTCCACTACACGATGGGTGGGCTGTGGGTCGACTACCACTTGGAGAGTACGATCCCCGGCATGTTCGTCTTGGGTGAGGCGAACTTTTCTGATCATGGAGCGAACCGACTCGGGGCGAGTGCCCTGATGCAAGGTCTGGCGGACGGATACTTCATCGCGCCTTATACAGTCGGCCATCACCTCGCGAACCGCAAACTCCCCGAGGTCACGGATGCTCACCCCCGCTTCCGCGAGGTCGCTGAAGAAGCCCGCATGCGGCTCCAGCGGCTGCTGAGCATCGACGGCAAACGGTCGGTCGACAGCTACCACCGCGAACTCGGCCAGATCATGTGGAACTACTGCGGCATGTCCCGCAATGCAGCGGGCCTCAACACCGCGATCGGCAAGATCACGTCACTGCGCGAAGACTTCTGGCGGAACGTCAACGTGCCGGGGGTGGGTGAGAACCTGAATCAGAGCCTCGAACTGGGCGGTCGCGTGGCCGACTTCCTGGAGTTCGGTGAGTTGATGTGCCGCGATGCCCTCGCCCGCGAGGAATCGGCTGGCGGTCACTTCCGCGAGGAACACCAGACACCCGACAACGAGGCCCAGCGCGACGACGAGAAGTTCGCTCACGTCGCCGCCTGGGAGTACCTCGGCGAGGGCACCCAGGAGAAGCGGCACACCGAGCCACTGAACTTCGAGTTCCGGTTT
>JANOKO010000475.1:0-1889 GCA_031419335.1 Planctomycetota bacterium | reverse complement strand
CGCCTTCGAATAAACTTGGTCAGTGGATCTATTGTGCATTGAAAACAAGAGATCGTATCTTTCCGCAACTTGCGTCAGTTCTGTTCTGAGGGCGAGCGAACACATTGCCGCACTTACACCATACACTGTCCCATAGTGAGGCGGCGAGTCAAGTATCCCTGCGAGAGAGTCCCATTCCTTGTTGACACTCGACGCGTCTAGTCTAGGGGCAAGAGCCGCAAGGCATTGCCCAACCCGTGCGGCAGACCGCTTTGAATTCAAGTCATCCATAGTTAGGATGGCATTCAGCGAAATCCAGGCATCCCTTGAGGAGTCGGAGTCGAATCGCGGACAGAGTGACACAAAGCACTCGATTGCGTCTTGAAGCCACTGAGAGTCAGTTGAAGTGTTGATAACGGATATGAGAATCGTGGTCAGTCGTTCAATTTGATTGCGGTCGAGCCTTTCTGCTAGTACGCTGATCGCCATTCCGATGCCTCGTTGATAACTCACACCTTGCTTCGCCTTGGTCAATCGAGCCAACAGTACTTCCAGGCAGCGAGGCACTCGCTCGCGTGGCAATTTAGGGATTAGCGAAGAGAGGGCTCTTCCAGCAGCGTCCACTTCAAGGCCATTCTCTGATGCGTCAATTATATCTAAAAGGACATTTCCATGTAGTGAGATTTCATCTTGATTGAGTCTTGGTCCAATCGATCTCAGTCCTTCGCTGATTCCATCGCTTCCATAGCTGTCGGTTGATCTTTGCATCGCGCTCTCTAGGGCCAAGTAGGAACGCGAGACTTGCGACTGATCTAGCCTGCCTGCGAATGTGGAAAGTCCTATTCCAGCGCTGCGTAGAGGAACGAAGTCTGTTTCATTTTCAACAATCGTAATCAAGGCGTTTCCGCCGCGAATGACCTGTTCCTCATCGAGATCACTCACCAATGCCGCAAGTCCGTCTATTGACGTGTCACTTCGTGATGTCTCGATTCGAGCAATGAAGGCGTTCGCGGCTCTCGCAACTTCGCCTTTACCGAGAATTGAAGCGAGCGTTGAGACATACTCTCCATTTAGGTGTCGAATATTGTTTGGGTTTTCGAGTATGACGAACGAGTCACCAGCGAGTTCGGAGAGTTGCAAGGACTGTATAGATGCGGCCTTGCTGGAAATAGTGGTTGTGAACTCGGAGAACTCTATGTAGAGGTCATTTGCTGGATCGCACAGGAAATCAACGCCACCTCGTAAGGCCGGAAGGTCTTTTGATCCGAGTTCCAAAGCCAGCCAGCAGGCAGCCACTCGCACACGGGGATCGGCAGTCATGTCGCGTTGCTTGGCGGAGGTGAGTTCGATGGCTTTGGAGCGGCGTTTGGGGCTGAGGCCGACGCTGGCTTGGATGACGCGTTCGGCGCGGCGGGCGATGCGGAGGGCGGTGGCGGGGTCTTCGAAGGCGAGTTCGAGGGCCAGGATTTGCAGGCGGGAGTCGCCGAGCGCGGACCAGTCGGCGAGGGCTTTGAGTTCGGCGGCCTCCGGGATTTCGCCGAAGCCGATGGGGCGGAGGATACCGGAGAGGAGTTGGCGTTCGGCTTTGGCACGCTGCTCGGATTCGGCGTGTTGGGCGGACTCGGCTTTCTTGCGTTGCTCCTCTTTGGCGTCCCGTTCCTGCGTTACATCGGCCAGGGCCTTGATCGTCTTGCCCTCCGCGATCCTCGCCTTCCCGAGTCCCCAGCTGGTCCCGATGATTCCGGCGATGAGGGCGAGGAGGATCAGCCCGGCGGCGGTGACTTGGGCTTTGTGGCGTTTGACGAATTTCTTGACGCGGTAAGCGGTGCTGGGGGGGCAGGCTTCGACGGGTTCTTCGTTCAGGAATCTCTCGATATCGCGGGCGAGGCCGTTGGCGGTTTCGTAGCGGC
>JANOKO010000474.1:0-3409 GCA_031419335.1 Planctomycetota bacterium | reverse complement strand
GCGCCGCTGACATGTTGCATTGGAACAAAGCGCTGAAGCAGACAGTCGCCGACGAGACCGTGTGAGCGAGGCAGGCTGATAGATCGGCGACCGCTGCTTAGCTCTTTTCGTTAGGCCCAAGAAACGCAGCACTCGTGCGTTCTTTTGCGATACGACAGCTTCGACGTACCGCAACAGCACGCATTCGACTGCCGAATTGAAAGGACCACGATGGCCACCAATGAAGTAAAGACGTATCAAAAGTCTCTTGACCAAGTGTTTGCTGCCGCTCAGAAAACTGTCCGCGATCTTGGCTACAAAGTCGATTCAATGGACAAGGCGAATGGGTTGCTGAATTTCAAGACGGGCATGAGTTGGAAGTCATGGGCGGGCCAAGAAATGTCCATCATGATGATCGACAATGGCGACGCGACTGTTGAGGCGAGCGTCACCGGTCGCCGCAATCAGAGCGGCGTCGTGCTTCAGGTCTACGACTGGGGTGAAGCAAAGGGCATTGCGACCAAGGTGTTCGCCAAGTTGGACGAGTATCTTCGATAAATCGTGGACGAACAGGAGCGAAACGAATGAGTGCAATTGATCTCTTCGAACGATGGTTTGGAAATGCCATTGAAAAGCTTCGAGAGTTACCGGCCGGAGGTGGGGCGTTTGCTGCGTTAATGATTTCGATTCCTCTCTACGAGAGGTTCGTGATTGCCAAGCTCAAACTTGCGGGAAAGCCGACCGACGAAGCAACTGTCCAAGCAGAAATTGGCAGCGATTTGAATCTCAACGACGGCCAGCGGCGAGTGTTCTGGGAAATGTTTCGCAATGGCTTCATGCACCAAGCGATGGCGAAAGATGGCAAGACTAAATGGATGGTCAGCCATGTGTTTGGTGCTAAACCGGAATTCAAAACAATGGATGGCATTCAATATGTCTGTCTCGATCCGTGGAAGTTCTCAGCAGCCGTTCTCGACAAGTTTCGAAGCGACCCTCAGTTGATTACCACGTCGGAAAGTTTTCCACTTGCCAGCATTTTCGTAATGCCGCCTGAAATTGCGACTGATTCCGGGGCAACGTAATAGCGGGCCTAACAAGTCGGTCAACCGGAGCGGCGGGCGGCGCGTATTTCGTATTCCAAGTTTCTGGCCGCCGCCCGGTTACCTTGGTCGTTCGCCGCAACAAAACGATCGTTTCCATTGCCATGCCTTCGGTCCTTGATCAATACGTTGGCTGCAATGAGTGCATGGCTGAGATTACCGTTCAGCGCGCTTTCGAAACAGCTAAAGTGTCCTGGCCAAATCAATCATGGATCGAATTCACATGCGAGACTTGTGGTTGTTCGAATCCACTACTCGTCCGCAACGACTCGATTACGGAAGGCTATCTCGACGGTGCGCCAGGGCCATGTTTTGTTCCGAAGCGCCAGATTTCGATCCCCAGACTCAGTGTGCGATGCGATGAAAACGGCGTTCAACTCAAGAATCTCAACCTGTCGTGGTTCATTCCTTCGAAGAAGTGATAGTGTCAACGACGATCGACAAATGAAAGAATGTGTCGTGGCCAAATAGGCGAAGCCCTTGATTCCGTCACCGAAAGCTGATGGTCGTGCAAGCGTGGAGCGGCGAACAAGGCGGTCAACCCGAGCGGCGGATCGGGCGGATTCTGAAATCAACGGTTCTTGGCCGCCGCCGGGTTACCTTTGTCGTTCGGCTCCACATTCAGGCAGTCAACTACCATCACCACTAACCGCGCGAGATCGAAATCATGATGCAACCTCCTGAACCCGCGAAGGAACACCTTTGGCTGCAAAGACTCGTTGGTGAGTGGACCGTCGAATCGGAGTGCAGCCTGGGGCCGGACCAAGCACCCATGAAGAGTAACCGGCGGGAATCGGTGCGATCGCTGGGCGCACTGTGGACGATCGGAGAGGGTTCCGATGACACGCCTGACGGCTCATGTGATTCCATTATGACGCTCGGGTTCGATACGCAAACCAAACGGTTTGTCGGGACGTTCATTACTTCGATGATGACGCATCTCTGGCCATACAACGGTGCTCTTGACGCCACCGGAAAGGTGCTGACGCTCGATTCTGAAGGGCCGAGTTTTGCCGGCGATGGAACAATGGCGAAGTACCAAGACATCATTGAGTTTGTAACGGACGACTACAGAATCCTGTCATCACAAATGCTTGGCAGCGATGGCCAGTGGACTCCCTTCATGAAAGCCCACTATCGCAGAAAGACATAGGAAACAAAAACGGAAAGAGCCGAACAAAGAGGTCAACCCGAGCGGCGGATCGGGCGGATTCGGAGATCAAAGCTTTTTGGCCGCCGCCCGGTTACTTTGGACGTTCGGCGGCGGTGCCTTTTGTAGGTACAATCAAGGGAGGAGGATTCACCATGATCGCAATTTCTTCCGTCGTTCACAGCGACCCCGACATCCTCGGCGGTACGCCCGTTTTTGTGGGCACACGGGTGCCGGTCCGCACCCTACTCGCCTATTTCGCTGCTGGCGACACTCTGGAGGAGTTCCTGGACCATTTCCCCACCGTGTCGCACGAGCAGGTGATCGCGGCATTGGGACAGGCGAACGAATTACTGGAATCCCATGCTCATCCTGCTTGACGAATGTGTTCCCCGACCGCTTCGCAGGGAGTTGAAGGGGCACGATGTCCGCACGATCCGGGAGATGGGCTGGGCCGGGAAGAAGTATGGCGAACTCCTCGTTCTGATGGCCGGAGCTGGTTTCGAGGTGTTACTGACCGTTGACCAAAACCTCCGCTTCCAACAGAACTTGGCAGCATCCGGAGTGGCCGTCGTGGTGATGGTGGCTTCGAACAACCGCTTGGCCGATCTGGTGCCACGCATGCCTGCTGTTGAGGCCGCACTGGGTCGCATACAAGCCGGAGATGTCGTCGAGGTCAGCGCCTAACCAAAACGTTGCACCTGACCGGGGTCGCCAGACTGGTTTCTCGCGGTAGGAAGGCGTTGCAGGTGGACCAGGAGGTGGGTGAGCTTGGTCGTTGGGCGACCCCGCACCGGGTGCCACTTTTATGAAAATCTGTTGCCCGTCAAGCGAGAATCTTTCGACCTGGTGGTGAACGCCGCAGGGATCCCCAGCTTCTATCCGAGCGTCGGCGGGGTGGCCCAGACACTGCCTTGAGTGTCTGGGTGGTGGAACAACAAGTAGAGGCGGAGGATACGCTCGACCGGCAATCCCTCCTGTTCCTGTGTCACCCAGACATTCCAAGCGATGTGCGTGCCACCCCCACCCAGACTGCCCAGTCTGTGATTGCCGCTCTCTGGTCAGCGACTATTCCTAATAATTGCCTAAAACCAATAGTTAATAGCCTTGTGCAGGCGTTTTTCAGTGCGTAATGTTGGCCACTCTTTTCCAGGAATGGACTCACCCATTCGAAATGGAT
>JANOKO010000473.1:0-8645 GCA_031419335.1 Planctomycetota bacterium | reverse complement strand
AGCAGTCGATAGGCCAGCGCCAGGAGACTCATCCCCTGATGATGAGCCATATAGGACTTCACGACCTCGAATGGATGGTCGCGAGTCAGCCTCGAGCGGGTGTAGTCGATGGCCTCGTAGAAACCATACTCTCCGGTGAAGCCCAATCCGTGCATCGCCTGCATGTTGGCGCACGCCGCCTGCGGAGCGATCATCAACGACATCACCGTGGCATACGGGGCGATCACCAGATCATCCGCTAGACCGCGTTTGAAACCGAGCCCGGGAACGCCAAACGCGCGGTACTGGTAGTTGAGGTGTGCATCCGTCAGATTGTAACCCGACTCCGAGATCCCCCAGGGAATTCCCCTGAGCCGGCCATACTGCCTCTGACGCTCAATGACCGCTCGATACGTCTGGTCCAGCAGCGTGTGCGGATGCGTCGGCATGACCAGCAGCGGCATCAAGTATTCGAACATCGACCCGCTCCACGAGAGGAGCATCTGTTGCCGGTTCGAAGTGGTGAGCGAGCGACCGAGAGCGAACCAGTGATCTTGCTTTACACGTCCTTGGGCAATGGCGACGAAGCTGCCCAGGCGAGCTTCCGAGGCCAGAAGATCATAGAAGCCGGTGTCACGGCGGCGCTCACTGACATCAAATCCGATCGCCATCAATCGACGCGAGGGGTCGTACAGGAAGTCATATTCGATGTCCGCGAATTCGCCGCAATCGTTCACCAGCGAGTGAATCGATTGCACGCGTTCGGTGGCAATCTGATGGCTGGCCGCCAGATGTGTCCGCAACACCGAGACCCACTCCTGTTCCGCTCGATCCTCGGCGGATAACGGAACTGCAATCATGCCGAGGAGTACATCCACGACCGACAGAAGCTGTTCCGAAAGGCTGACGAGCGACCGCAATGTCGGCCCCGACTCCAGTTGACGAACCAGCGAGAGCAGTTCCTGGCGCACTCCCGATTGCTCCGGCGTCCCACGGTGGCCGAGGTCAAACGGTGCAGAGGCCCCCCCCAGCCACGGAGCAATCTGGAGCAGATCCGATGCGTGCTCGCGGCACTGCTGGTCGACATCTGCCAACTGGGACAACACCCCCTTCGTCCAAGCTGACGGCGGGTCACGCTGCATCTCGGCAGCTTTCATGGCCAGCTTCTGAAGCAGTTCGGAGGAGAGGCGGAGATCCCTCGAAACGGCTCCCGTCCGATGTTCGCGCTCCAGCAGTTCTAACAGCGGGCACACGACCGGCAGTCCCGCGTCCTCGGATGCCATCGACTGACAACTGGTCCGCCATGTCTGCCGAGTGACATCCAACATCCCCCAGACTCCGGGAGACAGAATCGGCTGATCTAATAGCTCGATCAGTCCCGAGCGGAGCGTCAAGACATGCCCCGCGAGGTTTCCGCTATCCACCGTGGAGACATACTTTGGGTAGAGCGGCAGCAATGTCAGCGTGTCGTACCAGTTCAGAAAGTGCCCGTGGTAACGTTCCAGTTTCCCCATCGTCTGAAGCGTCTGGGTCGTTCTCTCCAACAGTCGACCGACTGAGATGTAGCCAAAGTCATGGGCTGCCAGGTTCGACAACAGCGACATCCCGATGTTGGTCGGCGAGGTCCGGTGCGCGAGCGTACCAACTGGGTACTCCTGATAGTTATCCGGTGGCAGCCAGTGATCCTCCGGGCCGACATGCGTCTCAAAGAAGCGCCACGTCTGGCGGGCCACATGATGCAGGTAGACGACTTGTGCAACCGTGAGGGGAAGTTCGTTCGGCTTCCCCGGTCGGCTGAGCCGCCAGGCAATCCACGGGGACACGAACCAAGCCACGAGCAGCGGGGCAGCCGCAAAGAGAGAATCCGGCTGAACGATGGCTAACGCGACTGTTGATGAGAGAGCCACCAATGGGGCCATTGCCATCGCGCGATAGCTGCCCAGCAAGCTGTGGTTGCCATCCCGTTCGGCATCACTGGCCGTCTTCCACTCCAGCATCCGCCGTCGGGTGAAGAGCATTCGGCCCACAGTTCGCAGGCAGGCATCGAGACTGATGTACGCCTCATAGGGGAGGAACGCCAGGATCAACCCCGCTTGCGCCAGCCCGACCCCAGCGGACCGGATCGTCTGCTCCAAGTGTTGGAGTCTTGTATAGTCGCCCGTCCCGCGCATGGCCGAGACGACCGACAGGCAACATGCTGGGATCAACACGATGCTCAGAACGGCCACCGTCCAGACCCATGCCAGCGGCCAGAGCAGCCACCCCAAGAGCAGGAGTGCGACCAGCGCTGGAGAAACTAGGGTGCGCCGAAGATTGTCTAAAATCTTCCACAGTGACAGCCAGCTCAGCGGATTGCGGCCCCGCTTTCCATCCGGTCCGGGAACCCATGGGCAGAGCCAACCCGCGATTTGCCAGTCGCCACGCATCCAGCGATGCCGACGACTGATGTCGGTGCTGTACTGTGCGGGATAGCTCTCGTAGACGTGAATGTCACTCACGAGGCCCGAACGGGCGTAACAGCCTTCGAGTAAGTCGTGACTCAGAATCTGGTTGTCCGGGAACCGCTGCTCCATCGTGGCTATGAAAGCGTCGATGTCGTAGATCCCCTTGCCGATAAACGAGCCTTCGCGAAACAGATCCTGATAGACATCCGAGATCTCGCGGGTGTAGGGATCGATCCCAGGTTCTCCGGAGTTCAGCTGCGCGTACCACGACTGGTGATTGTCCTCCAAGGAGATGGCGACTCCGGGCTGCAGGATGCCGTAGCCTTCGACGACGACTTTTCGAGTCTCGTCGATCGTCGCCCGGTTCAGGATGTGGGCCATCGTGCCGACGAGTTTTCGGGCAGCATCACGCGGCAGAATCGTATCGGTATCGAGCGTGATGACATACTTCATCCGAGTCAGCGATTGCGGGTCTCGGCCCACGACCAGAGAAAACGCGGCGAGCGATCCGCCTCGCAACAGCGAGTTCAGATCGCCGAGCTTGCCACGCTTTCGCTCGCGTCCCATCCAGGCTCGATCCTGCGGGTTCCAGAGGCGCGGACGGTGGAGCAGGTAGAACAGATCGTCTTCTCCGACACGGTACTTCTCATTCAACGCCTCGATCCCGACCTGTGCGGTCTGTAGCAGCGAGCCGTCTTCTGGAAGCTCAGCAGAGGCGGCATCGCGAAAATCAGTCAGCAAACAGAACCTCAAGTTGTCGTCACGATTGGCGAGGTATCGCACCTCGAGACCTTCGAGTAATCGACCGACGCCCTCAGAACTGACCAGCATCGTCGGCACCACGACCAGTGTGGAGCACTCGACCGGAATCCCCTTCAGGAAATCGAGACGCGGCATCCGCTGCGGTGTGACGAGGAGAGTCGATAGCCAGTTCACGAGGCTCATTCCCAGTTGAGTGGCTCCCGCGAACAGCAACAGCCCTGCCACCCATCCCTCGACGCCGTGTAGCCCAGTCTGTCGCAGGACCACTCCAGTGAACAGCAGTGAGAATGCGAAGATCGCCCCCAGGTAAATGGGCAGCGACTTGCCCTTTGCCCAGCGAGCCAGGCCGTTTGAGATCGACCAACGTCGCCCAACGGTCCGCTCGAACTCCGGCAGTCCGCTGTCGATGAGAAAATATCCCACATGCGATGTGCGATCTGTGACACCGTGGAATGTGGCCGTCTTCGAGGCCAGATCGACAGCCCGCCGTGCGACATCCGGTTCGCTGAGCAGGCTGTGCTTGGCGACATCCTCCACGACCCGCCGATACTGGTCGCGCGTCTGAAAGTCCAACTGCCGATAGACTCCAGCGGGATCGTCACGCAGCGTCTGTTCCACCACGCTCAGCGATTCGACGAACTCTCGCCAATCGATGGCCTCAAGTTCGCGCAAGCCACCAATGCTGTTGCTGATCGACACCTGATCGACCGCCTGCTGCTGACTTTCCTCTTGAACGAGTTGCTCGATCGTTCGCCCGTGGGCTGCCAGTTGATGTTCAAACCAGGTCATCAGCACGGAAAACGTGGGCCCATGTCCCTGCAATCGGCGAGTGATCTCTGCCACGAAGGCTGAAGAGAGTGGAGGGTTCAATCGGGCCAGATCGGCCACCAGCAGGATGATCTCGTGAGGAGACTTCTCGGCACACTCAATCAGCCGCTCCGACCACTCGACAGCCGATGTGCGAGCGAGCGTCCCCTTGGCGATTCTCGCGGCGACTCGACGCAGGTTCTCAATCAGTGCCTGCCGGAACATGATCGGAACAGCCCACAGCTCACCCAAAGTCAGCGGTCGTCTCCGCTGATATGCCGCGACAAACGTTCGCAGCCGTTCGGCGTCGATCCGCCCGTCGACATGCGATATCAATTCGAGTGCCATGTCGTACACCAGCGGATATCCCGCCGATGGTCCATTCAACAACCGAGGCAGGCTGCGGCTGTACTGCTTCGGAAGATGACGGCGAGCTGTGCGAATCTGCTCTTCGATCAAGTAGTAGTTGTCGAGCAGCCATTCACTTGCGGGCGGAATCCGGTCCTTGCGCTCCACCGCCGCTGTCACAAACTGATACGCCTTTAAGAGTACCTTTTCATTTGCAGCCAGACGCGCCAATAGCAGGTCTGGCCCCACTGAGGGACCAATCTGATGCCAACCTGCCAGACTCTCCGCATGCTGTTCTAACTGCGCTCCACTGAATAGATCAGAGCGCAGCGGCAAGTCGTCGCCGAAATCACGAAACAATCCATCGACGCCAATCCGGGATTGCCATCGTTCCAGCCGAACACGAAACAGTCCACGAGTCCACTTCAAATCTACCAACTCCCAAGAGAACGAAATGAGTCATAATCTCTCTGCCTGGTTAAGAAGCGATGGAGGTCAAGGGCTCACTGATCGAGACCAGCAACCGCGATTCTATCAGCTTCCGCGTTTCCAGGAGCGTTGTTGTCACGGAGTTTGCACCGGCAGCTAAGAGCCGTTCCCGGTCCAACTTACTGACGCCGCTGGGCCCCCAGCGTCCAACAATGATCTGAACGTCCGGTGCGGCCTCACGCAAGCGCTTACACAAGTATCGCGCATGGGACATCCCTCCCGGCGGCAGTGATGCGATGCAGATGGCGACCGGAGGCTCCTCAGCAATGCGAGCCACGACTTCGGAGACCAGCGTCTCCACAGATGTGACTTCCAATTGGCAACGATTCGGATTGAGCAACTGTCGGAGCATCACCAGTCCGACATCATCGGTATCGTCTCTGGCAGGACAGCCCAGCACTTTTGGCAACTGGAGTGCCGTTGAAGTGTCGGGGGCTTGTTCCGCGGGTTCGTGTGATTTCTCAGACGAAAACGGCTTGGCAGGTGAAGGATGGGTGTACTCATCCACCTCTCGCAGAGTCTTCCGCATTCCCTCAATGATCATGTGTTGGTCGTCATCTGTGAGGTAGTCTCGTAACAAATCTCGTCGGGTGTAGTTGAGCGATGGGATCAGGAGCGCATCATACACCTCCTCCAAAGGAGCCGACTTCATTCGCAGCATGATCAGTGCATTGGCTTCTTGCTGATCTCCCAGCATGAGTCTTTGATAGAGACCGACGTGTGCGCGCAAGGCTGGGCCGTCTCCCAGCAGGAGATTCAGAAAACCCAACTGCGAGATATTCTTCCCCAATACAACCAAGCAGACGGCAATGGGTGCCGACAAGACCAGGCCAATTGGCCCCCAGAGATACATCCAAAAGGCCGCCGAGATAATCAACGCCGTCGGTGAGACACCGGTGCTGTGTCCGAAAGCCAAAGGCTCAATCACATTATTGCTGATCAATTCCAGAACGACGATATATCCGAACACTCCTAGCGGAAATGACCATCCGTCGGATGTCGCTAAACTCATGAAGATTGGAAAGATCGCGCCGACCCACGGTCCGACGTAAGGAATGAATCGCAGCCCAGCAGCCAGAGCCCCCCACAGGGGTGCATTCGGCACATGCAGAAAATACAGACCGACCGTCATGAGCAGCCCGTATCCTCCATTCAACAGTGCGACCATCACGATGTATCGAGTAATTCGATCCGTCACATCTTCGAGCGCTTTGCTTGTGAGAGCGAGCCGGGCTTTGCCCGCCAGTAAAACGATGCGGTCTCGCAAGTCTTCTCTCCCCAGGAGAAAGAACACGAGCAAGATCATCGAGAATGCGAGTGTTCCCAAGACCTCCAAGGCGGACCCGAGATAACCGGTGAGTGACATCCAGGGGAATGACGCACCGCGAGAGGGAGCAACACCTCCTGAAGGATCGGAGGGTTGCTGGACGAGGATCGGCGGCTCTGAGAGGACTAAGGTCGATCCAGTGGGTGACTCTTGAATCTCCCGACTGATCTCGTCGATCATCGTCTCAAACTGACCGACCAATTGTCCGGAACTCAGTCGTCGTAGTGACTGGACTTTGGCCTTGATGATCGTGGTGTGTTCAGGGATCTTCGCCAGCACACTGGCCACCTCGTTGGTCACCATGATGCCCACTGACATCAAGACGAGTCCAGCCGTCGAGACCGCTATCATGACAGAACCAACTCGCCCGAGACCCCGCCGCTGCAAAGTTCTCACAAGGGGATTCAGCAGGAATGTCAGCAGGACGGCCATCGCAATGGGAATGAGAACCGGTCGTGCCCAAATTAACGCCAGCACAATCACCAGACTGATCACTGCACCTGCCAACAGGATCACGGCGCGTTGCCACAACGGGACTGGCTGAACACGAGTCATGGAATAGGAGTCTTTCTTCTCAGCGTCGCCCAGAAACTAGAGCCACTTGTGCGAGATCGGCTTGGACCCGGCGAGCATTCGTGCCAACATCACTCTTGCGCACTCGTGATACTGTTCTCACCTCAATGCGTCTTCCTGTCTCATCGTCGTATTCTTGGGAACTGGCTCGCTCACCGAATTGACCTTGCAGCCTTTCGTACTGCAACAGCCGAACACTCGATAAGCGTTCAACAGCAACCCAGCTCCCCAGCCGAGCAGCACCCAATGGAACCAGTACTTATCGGGAGATCTGACCAGATTGAGTGTGATCAGTCCGGCATTCACCACGACAAAGATGGCGAGGTGAATCCAGAACTTCTTGGGGGTTGGCTGACGATCTGCTGATCGTTGGCTGCGGTTGTTTGTTGTCATTATGTCTCTCGTTGGGTTTGAAGGGACAGGTCGGATCGGTTGTGGACATCAATTCGTTGGTCGCTGTGATTCATCAATCATGGGTGGGTCCGGGATGATGTTCCGTGTCTTCCGCGTTCCCACGTCTTGGTTGACCCAGGTATCCATCACATCTGCGGTTCGAGGTTCCTCGTGGGCGAGGATTTCATCGGCGGGCAGCAGAGCGGGCTTATCGCATTCTCGTGGCACCATTGTCGCAACTTGGCAATCCCAATACTCCCAGCTGTCCGCCTCCACTCGCAACAGTGCCAGTTGAGGGTCTTCCAGTCCGAGAGGGAACCACGCCAGCAGAATCGGGGTCCACAGCTCTTCAAGCTTCTGACGCTCCTGAATCAATATCGCCCGCCCGGATATCGACACGTAGCGATGGTCTTCGCAGTCGTCGTAGCTGACGTTGACGTGTTGTTCGTGCTGCACTTCATCGACTTTGGGTGAGTCGGCATTGGTGAAGAACCAGAGTGTACCATCGAAATCCGCGGACAGCGTTGCCATCGGTCGACTCCGCAATGATCCATCGGGACCGATGGTGGTCAGCATGGCCACCTTGATGCCCTCAATCAGACTGGAGAGGTGCTTGTTCTCTTCGGGTGATGAATGAATCATGTCATTTCCTTGTGTGGATCAGTCTTGGATGCCGCGGTTGAGAAGACACCTTCGAAACTCGACATTCCGCATGAATCCTGGAGTACGGGTTGAAGTTCCAGTCCCTTCACTTCGATCAAAGCACTCGCATAAACGACACGAGGTCAGACTTCTCTTCGTTGGTCAGTTGGAGTTCCAGAATCAGGTTGAAGAACTCCACCGTGTCGTCGAGCGTGAGTAGTCGTCCGTCGTGCAGGTATGGGGGCGAGTCCTTGATGCCGCGCAGTGGGAAGGTCTTGATCGGACCGTCCTGGTTCGCCATCCGTCCGTGAATCAGTTGCGGCTTGAAGAAGCGTTCGACCTTCAAGTTGTGCATCAAGTTGTCGGTGAAGTACGGACCCGGGTGGCATACGCTGCACCGGGCCTTGCCCAAGAAGAGTTCCTGTCCCCGCAGCTCCGACTCGCTGGCCTGCTTCGGGTCCAGCTTGCCCAGTACATTCAGCTTCGGGGCGGGTGGGAAGTCCAACAACTCCTGGAACTCGGCCATGAAGTGGACCTGGCTACCCCGTTCCAGAACGTTGACGCCCTTCTTAGTGGCGAGGACAGGGTCGCCATCGAAGTAGGCGGCCCGTTGCTCGAACTCGGTGAAGTCCTCCACGCTCTTCAAGGCCCGCTGCGATCCAAAGAGGCGTTGAATATTGACTCCGCGCAGAGTCGGTGTGTCGATGCGATGCCGGAACTCTTGCGGTCTGACATCTCCGGCCAAGTGCGTGGCTGCGTTGGTGTGTCCGTTGGCGTGACAGTCAAAACAGGTCACGCCCCGGCTGGGTCGCAGCGAGCGACGGTCGTCCGTTTGATTGAACTGCTGTTGCATGACGGGTGCCACCAGCAGCCGGAGTCCC
>JANOKO010000472.1:0-1006 GCA_031419335.1 Planctomycetota bacterium | reverse complement strand
TGATCGGCACAGCGCTGCTTGTCTGGCGGATGGCAACGGCCCGTGCGCTCGAATCCTTGCCACCAGCGGGCGTGCCGATCCGCGTGACCCGTGCCATTGATGGCGACACGTTATTGCTCGACGGCGGCTACCGCATTCGGCTCTTGGGAGTGAATACACCCGAGACGAAGCATCCGGATCGACCCGCCGAACCGTTCGGTTCGGAGGCGTCACAGTTCACACAGTCTCTGGTCCAACAGCGCACGATCACGTTGGAGTTCGATCGGGAACGTTACGACAGCTATCGCCGCGTACTGGCGTATGTGTACCTCGACGACGGCTCGTTGCTTAACCAGCGACTCATTGAAGCGGGGTTCAGCCCAGCCGTGGTGAGCTTTCCGATACGAAGCGACCGGAAACGCCTCTTTGAAGAAACTGAGAGAGCTGCCCAGCTGAACCAACTTGGAATCTGGACACTCCCAGAGTGGCAGGCTCGTCTCGCACAGCAGCGAGAACGCGAGGCCCAGCGACGGCATTAGTTGGCGAGTGGGTTTGAATTGCACAAGTGTCGGGGCCCATCTGGAAGCCAGACATTCAGTCCCTTTGTGTTTTCGTATGCCATGTCGCGGGTCGGGCCGCTCACAGAGGTCCAGCCCTCAGAAACCGCCCACTGAATTGTGTCCGCAATCATTGCTGGACGAACTTCAAAGTCATGCGGATACCGGTCGATGTATAGGAAGCACCGGTCGCCTTTGTTTCCAACTGTAATAACGGCATTACTGTCCTGGGGGCAGTAGCTGGAGTCGTGCCACAGAAAAGGCGTGCAGTCAACGACGATCTTGTGCGTTTTCTTCTTGGGTCATGCCAACGCTGTGGACCTAATCCATTAGTGGGTTGATCCGAACATTGGGAGTTCTCCCATACTGCAAATGATCAACGAGGAGTTCCCATCGATTGCGGAACGACGGGGACAATGACTCATTCGCGGGAGACCGCTGTCTCGGTAGCCAGCGGATCGACACCCAGC
>JANOKO010000471.1:0-1504 GCA_031419335.1 Planctomycetota bacterium | reverse complement strand
CAGGTCATCGGCCAGTCCAATCGTCAGGCAGCCGAACCGCAAACCACTCCCATCGGCATCCCCCACCTGCTCTCGACCATCATGCACACGCTGGTCGACGTGCCTCAACTGCGACTGGTGCCGGGAATGCCGCGCGAGGTGCTGCAAGCGGCTGTCGGCTCCGAGCGGATCCAGGATCTGGCGTAGGCACGTCTCGCACCGAGATGCCAGGGGAATGATGCTCTGCGGTTGGAACCCACATCTCTCGGATTCCGGCTCGGGGGGAATCCCAGAAAAGCCCGTTGAAACAGTCTGTGGCACGGGAGTTTCGCCCGTGATTCCGTGGGAAAACGCAAGGGCAGGATGCCTATGCCTCGTTGTTCAATCGGTGATCGAGAGGCTCGCACTGAGTCGCGTAATCTGACGCTTCGATTGCCGCTGCCTGCGATCTGAGTTATCTTCGGCTCGTTCGTCCAGTGGCTGGTTGTCGAGGGTCACTGGTCCGAAGCCTCGTTCCGGGATCAGTTCCGATGCACCGGCCGGGGCAAGATCAGAGCGGGTCCAGAGATCGAGTCAGTCAAGGAATTGAATCGTGAAGAAGAGTGTGGTTCTGGCGTACAGCGGCGGGCTCGATACCTCGGTGTTGGTCGGCTGGCTGATCGATGAGGGGTACGACGTTCACTGTCTCTATGTCGACCTCGGGCAGCCGTGCGAAGACCGGGCGGCGATCCTGCAAAAGGCCCTCAACACGGGGGCGGCCTCGTCGCAACTGGTCGATGTCCGCGAGGAGCTGTGCCGCGACTTTGCGTTCCCGGTGCTCCAGTGGCAAGCGAAGTACGAGAATATCTATCTGATGGGCACCTCGATCGCGAGGCCGCTGATCGCCAAGGCGTGCCTGGAGCGCGCTCGCGAAGTCGGGGCGGTGGCCTTCGTCCATGGAGCCACCGGCAAGGGGAACGACCAGTGCCGGTTCCAACTCGCAGCTGAGGCCCTCGACCCCGGCGTGAAGATCATCGCCCCGTGGCGGATGGAGAAGTTCCGCGAGAAGTTCCCGGGCCGCACGGAGATGATCGCCTACTGCGAGGCCAAGGGGATTCCGGTCAAGGCGACTGCCAAGAAGCCGTACTCCAGCGACGAGAACTGCCTGCACATCAGCTATGAAGCGGGGCTGCTCGAAGACCCGAAGGTTGACGGCATCGCGGTCGTCGACTTCGGCATGACCGTCTCGCCAAAGGACGCTCCCGACAAAGAAGAGACCGTCAAGATCGGGTTCGAGTCGGGCGTCCCGGTCAGCGTCAACGGGAAGAAGCTCAACGCGATCGACCTGGTCACGGAACTCAACCAGATCGGCGGTCGCAACGGGATCGGCCGGATCGACATCGTCGAGAACCGGTTCGTCGGGATGAAGAGTCGCGGCGTCTACGAAGCCCCCGGCATGACGATGCTCTACGCCGCGCATCAGGGTCTGGAGCAGCTGACGCTCGACCGCGACCTGACGCACTTGCGGGACCGGATGGCTCCGGAG
>JANOKO010000470.1:0-2019 GCA_031419335.1 Planctomycetota bacterium | reverse complement strand
CCCCGCTCCAGGAGGTTGCGGTCTGCTCACAGGCTCGGATCGGTTACACTAGAAGCGAGCTGGCGTGAACCGGTTTGGGAGTTGCGGTCTGCTCACAGGCTCGGATCGGTTACACTCATCATGGATCGGGGCCGGATGGGTCGATTGTTGCGGTCTGCTCACAGGCTCGGTTCGGTTACACTACCCCGTTCGGTGATTCAAGGTGAACGATGTTGCGGTCTGCTCACAGGCTCGGATCGGTTACACTGAGGCATCCCAGTACGCAGCGCTCTGCTTGGTTGCGGTCTGCTCACAGGCTCGGATCGGTTACACTCATCACTCTGTCTGTCCGCTGCGCAGTTGGTTGCGGTCTGCTCACAGGCTCGGATCGGTTACACTACCTGTTGCAGAACTTGTTCTTGAATCTTGCGTTGCGGCGGATTCAGGGTCAAAAAAGCAGCATCTGACGGGACGGTTCTTCCGGGGGTTTCCGCATTTTCCCCCAGAAGATTCGCATCCGTTCGAACTGTTTATCGGTGACCATAAGGACGCGAACCTCGCCGTCCGGGGGCAAGCTGCGCTCAATGCGTTGGAAATGGACATCAGCGTTCTCCTCGCTGGGGCAATGCCGCCCGTAGATAGAATACTGCATTTGCGAGAAACCGTCATCGAGCAGACGCTTTCGAAACAGGGCGTATTCACGCCGAGCAGGTTTAGTGTCGACCGGCAGGTCGAACATCACGACGATCCACATGGCGCGGTAGCTGCTAAGTTGCATCGGACGGGAACCTCCAAGACCTGACTGCCTCCCTCCAGGCAGGTCACCAGAGAACTGACATAACGGTGTAAAACCACGAGCAGCGGACCCGACGAACTGCCCAGCTGTGTTTCCTCGGTCAGCAAGCCGAGCAGTTCGGCTTTGACCTCTTGCGTCAATTCGTGATGCCCGTCGAAGGCCAAGTCACGAACCCTCGCATCGACCATTGCGCGCAGCGGCTCCAACAGGTCATCGGCCAAGCAGAATGCATTGCTGCGATTGGAATGGAACACTCCCAGCGCCGGATGCAGACCCGCTGCCACAATGGCCCGCGCGACGGCGGCACGCAGAATCGCGTATCCATAATTGAGCAGCGAGTTGATTCCCGGCTGATCGGGATCTCGCGAGAAACGAGCGGGATCGAGAGTCTGCGGAGCGAGCATCAGCCAAGCCGACCAGTAGGCTTTGGCGGCTTGCGCTTCGAGGTTCTCGGGATCGCCAGAGCGAACACGGGCTGCGAACCCACGCAATCGCTTTTCGACTGCGGAGCCAGCTACCAAGTTGTCGGCTTGCGCGCTGATCTTGGCGCGGACCAGCTGTTGCCAGATGCGTTTTTTCGTGGGGAGCGAGGCGGCAATCTGGGCCTTCAGTCGCCAAACGACCTGGGTGTGATCCGCGAGCGGAAGCAGCAGGCCGCACGGGAGATGATCGGGACCGCACACCACCACGACGGCGTCACTGCTCATCAAGGTGGTCAGCGCCGCATGGGTGTACGTGGTCTGGGGGTGATCGACGACGACGACCCCGAGGTCTTCGCAGGGGATACTCGCGACCACTGTGCCCTCGCGCTTGAGCAACAGCTGGCGATGACTGATGGCGAGATGCGCGGGTTCGCGCGAAATTTCGAGGGTGCGTTTGATCATGGGCACTCCGGCAATTCAGCGCGGCGTGCATCCGTGCGGGGACTCCATCGATTTGATGCTAGGTGGGGTGGGGACCGCTGTCACGGGGAATTAGTCGTTGGCGTCACGAATTCGGCCCAGGGGGTCGACAGTCACTTTCTTGCCATTGAAGGTATTTGGAGAGGCCGAACATGGGGGAACCCGATCTTTTTGCTTTCTTGCATCCGTGTGAAAATAAAACTGCATGCCTGATGTCGTCGTGCGGTATACGTACAGCCCCTCTCTCTCATTGAAAGTAGCCCGAACAGTCTCACCCGGACTGAGCGACAAGAGGAACTTGGCCTCGGGATAATCGGGATGAAGTCGGGCGATCAAAGGCAG
>JANOKO010000469.1:0-1719 GCA_031419335.1 Planctomycetota bacterium | reverse complement strand
GAAACGACGACGAGTGCGACTCATGGATGATCTCCTGTTCAGGTCATACTAACCCAAACCGAGACCGATTCCATTTTCAACTGAGGCAGGACAGTGTGGCGAATGATCTGTTGAGTCCGTGTTGTGGAACTGTTCATTTGTCGATTTCGTTATACGTCAATGGGGCATCACCTCTTAGTTCTAGCCCTGATCGACTCTTCTATTAACCTCCACATTGCATTCCATCGCAACCACTTCAAGAACTGGTACATCATCGAGATCAATGAGCTGAAAAAGATGATGCAGGATGGGTTCTGGCGTAGTTGTGAAGTGGTATCCGATTGCAGATAGGACAAGACTACAGACATCGGCGATTTCGAGGACGCTTGCAAGCTGCCTCCCCCCTCGGTCTTGAAAATAGAGAACACTGGAAAACATCAATGTGAGTGAACTTTCATCCCATGCCACGACATTTACACAGAGGGTTGAATCTCTCATGTCGTAGCCAGTGATTACTCCATCGCTGAATCCGATGGGGCAATCTAAGAGTGAAAAATGATTCGATTGAGGTTTCATGGAAAGGCTTCACTCGGGAGAAATCCGGTACCCTCCCCAGGGACATAACCTGGAGGCGTGAGTTTTTGAACTGAATTGTTCCCCCATCCTGTTGTTGGAGTGGGGCGAGTCTCGACGTGATAGTGTTGTCCGTGATGGCGTGGACTGAAGGTATCACCTGGAAGCAGTGGATGTTGCTCCGGTCGAATACGTGTAAGCTCATTGGGATAGATACGCCCCTTGCCATCGCGTGGAAGATCTGGTAGCAAGTCTTTGGGATCATTTGGAAAGTAATCCGCGTTATGCACCAGCACTGGCGGACCGGTTGCTCCCTTGGCGGCGACGAAGTAGGTGTGGAAGTCTTCGACTTGGAAGTTGAAGACCGTGATACCATCCGGGTGTTCGTCGCGGTGGGTGGTGGTCAGGGTCTGGATGAAGGCGGGGTCGACATTAATCGGCGTATGGCCCGACTGGGTGTGGCTTGGCGCTGAGACCACATGATCGTCGATCTGCAACTCCCCGGCGTTCACAAACTTCTTTGCAGTCACCGACCAGAACGGATGCTCATCCGTGGTCTCGAACATCTGCTCATGCCCAGCTGCATCGCGGAAGGTCAGATGCCGTAGATGGTAAGAGGTCCGGCGGTAGACCTCTTTCACCGGCTTCCAGCCGAGTGCAGTCCCATGCTCATCGCGGGCCAGCACCAGATCACCAACCGCCACCTCTTCGATCGCCTTCGTCGTCCACGGCGCGGTCGAGCTTGTCGACGTGGTCGCAGCCTCTGCACTCGCCGGACGAACGAGTGGCTTCAACAGCAACCACCCAGCTGCGATGAAACAGACACTCATCGCCAGTGTGAGAGTGTGGCGAATGATCTGCTGAGTCCGTGTTGTGGAACTGTTCATGTTTGACTCCCTAGGGAAGATTGTAGCCGATTGACACTCACTGCCAGAACCTTGTTCACTGAAAACATCAAACCAGAACTTCATCCCACTCACCTCGCCGTCGCCTTGTTCGGCGTTGGTTCGGTCCCGTAGTTGGGAGTCTCATCCTTATACACAAGTCTTGCCTTCCAGGGCATGGTACGTGGCCCAGGCCAGGCTGAAGTCGAAGACGCGGCGGAGGCCGCGCCACATCACTTCGGCACCGGGAGGGCCGTCGTGTTTGCGGCCCAGGTAGCCGCCC
>JANOKO010000468.1:0-2198 GCA_031419335.1 Planctomycetota bacterium | reverse complement strand
CCGTCGCAAAAACTCCCGGTGCGAGACGCTGCAATACTTCGTGCAGTTGCACTGCGAGACCACCGTCGCAATCAGCTCGTGTTGCCGCCGAGTCAGCGGGAGCTGGGGACTCATCAACGCCCCGAACGTCGCGAAGGCATGGTGCAACGCATCCGGGATCAGGCTATGCGTGGCCACGATGCCATCGGCCTCGCCGCTAGGGAGTCCGGGCACCTCCGCGTTGTACTCCTGGGGATACCAGGCATGCTGGGCATCGAGCGCCGCTCGGTATTCGGGACCGGCTTCGGATTTGGGGATGGTGCGAATCCATGTCATGATGTGGTTCTCTGTTGGGCTTCAGCCCACGCAGCCCTTTAAGGGTGTCGTTTTGGGGGTTTTACTGTGTTCTTGGATTTCTGATTATTCGGCTGGGATTTTTCGCTGGCGAGGAGTTTGGCGGTCGAGAGGTGTTTCTTTTTGGTGAAGTGGGTGCGGCGGGGTTTGGGTTTCTTGGGGCCGCGCGGGTGTTTGCGATAGTGCTTCAAGTCGGCGTCACGCGCCAGGCTCAGCAGCCAGTGGGCCATGGCTGGCTCGGTCCAGGTCTCGATGATCATCCACTGGTCGGGGGGCAATGCGATCAGGGGGAAACAAAGATGTCGAGGGGGAAACAAAGATGTCAGGAACCATTGTTGCCTCCGGGAGGTTGCGGAACAGGCAGATGTTGGAGTGATGGTGAGCATGGTCTCCGCTCGTTGGGACGTTGCTCAGCGAGTTGCATCTTAACCTCTGTGGATTGCCCTCGTCGAACCAATCTGGGACCGAAACCGCATCAAACGAACGTTTCAAGGTTCCTGACACCTTTAATGTTCTTTAATGTTCCTCACCTTTAATGTTCCCGACACATTTAATGTTCCTTCCTTTAATGTTCATTTTAATGCTTTGCCTGACACCTTTAATGCTTTGCCTTTAATGCTTCGGTCTTTCCATCCAGGCCGTCCTTGATCGATTGTTGCAGCCAGACGGCCTGGAAAGGCCGTCTTACGGGGAGGGGCTACGGGCAATCTCGTTTCGGCCCGCGTGCCGAATCCATCAATCCCCGCCGGTGCCGCTGGAGGTCAGGAGTTCCCCCTTCAGGCCAAGCGGCGAGGCGTAGAGGGCTTTCGCGTATTCGCGGTTCAGACGAGCAATATGCGTGACCGAGATACCCGCCGGACAGGCGGCTTCGCACTCGCTGGTATTGGTGCAGTTGCCGAATTCTTCCTGGTCCATTTGGCCGACCATACTGAGGACGCGGGCGGCTCGCTCGGGTTCGCCTTGTGGGAGTTGAGCGAGGTGTGACACCTTAGCTGCCACGAACAGCATCGCGCTGGCGTTCTTGCAGGCCGCCACGCATGCGCCGCAGCCGATACACACAGCTGCGTCGAGGGCGCTTTCCTGGTCGTTCTTGGCGATTGGGACGCTGTTGGCCTCGGGGGCCTGGCCGGTGCGGACGGAGACGTAGCCGCCAGCCTGGATGATGCGGTCAAAGGCCGAGCGGTCGACGACGAGGTCGCGGATCACCGGGAACGCCTTGGCCCGCCACGGCTCGATGACGATCGTCTGGCCATCGTGGAACCGCCGCATGTGCAACTGGCATGTGGTCGTGCCGTTGTCTGGGCCGTGAGCCTGGCCGTTAATCATGAGCGAACACGTGCCGCAGATCCCCTCGCGACAGTCGTGGTCGAAGTTGACCGGCTCTTCTCCCGCGTGCAGCAGTTGCTCGTTGAGGATGTCGAGCATCTCCAGGAACGACATCTCCGTCGAAATCCCGGCCAGCGCGTAGTCGCGGAACTCGCCGCGCGAGGCACTATCCTTCTGCCGCCAAACTCGCAGCTTGAGGTTCAAGGACTTGCCGGTGGTGGAGTGACTCATGATGTTCCCTTGTCGAGGCAGGCGCCCCGCTGACTCTCGGTCCCAAGCTCTGCTTGGGACCGCATATCCCGGAAGCTCCGCTTCCCCGCGTACCGAACGACTCTGTGTTCGCTGATGACCTCCCACTGCGAAGCAGAGCTTCAGGGAGAGGCGTTCCCAAGCGGAGCTCTCATCCTTATACACAAGTCTTGCCTTCCAGGGCATGGTACGTGGCCCAGGCCAGGCTGAAGTCGAAGACGCGGCGGAGGCCGCGCCACATCACTTCGGCACCGGGAGGGCCGTCGTGTTTGCGGCCCAGGTAGCCGCCC
>JANOKO010000467.1:0-3568 GCA_031419335.1 Planctomycetota bacterium | reverse complement strand
GCGGATCGTGCTGCGGCACGCCGTAACGACGCCTGCAACAATTGCCTTTGGCACAGCTGCCTGCCACATCACAACAAATAGCCAATGGAGTCATTCAAAATTCCAGCATATACCGGCGGCTACCGACGATCCGCTGCCAGGCCGACCATCACGTCTACCGTTTTTTTGCGGACCATCCGGATGTTGCGGTGAGCTTGTGGCGAGCGATGGGCGTCTCGAAGCTGCAAATGTTCCAGACAGGGGAATTTGAGTACGAAGCAGATGCACGAGACGGAACCGTTGGGGTGATCACCATACTGTCCCGCACTCCGACGGCCTGTCTGATTCATTGTAGCGGGATGTTTCAAAGTCCGGTCCTCAGCAAACCCATTCAAGCCCGTGCGATTCTGCATGTGCGCACTTCGTTCGAGGTCAATGCCGAAGGCCAGCAACTGGTGACGCACACGGCTGACATGTTCGTCTCATTCCCATCGCAAACCGTGGAGACCGTGGCGAAAGCGATGGCCCCCATCAGCAATAAAATTACCGATAAAAACTTCGAGGAGATCAGTCTCTTCGTCCGCATGATGCAACTGGCCATGAGTCAGCAACCCGGATGGGTTGAGCAGATGGCGACCAAGCTCGACGGAGTGATCGCGGGCCGCACGGACCAACTGTTGCAGGTGACGGCCCAATGCTATATCGACGAAAAGAAACGTCAGGGTGAGGTCACGGGAGAACCTGTCAGTCTGGAATCGATCCGGCCACCAGTGGCCAGCGAAACCCAGACCAGCGTTCCCCGTTAGCAGCCGTTCGCAGGGATGTCCTGCTACCGCTGTCCCCCAAGATTCGACAGGCACAGCTTTTCAGATCATGCCCCTGGGGTGTTGAACAACGAATACAGTATGGCGTCGTGCCTGCGATCAAACAGGCAGAGTCGTTCGCGTAAGATCGCTTCCCGGACTGCCCCCACCTTTTCAGCGACGCGCTGACTGCCGATGTTTTCGACGGAGGCCAGAATCTCCAGGCGATGCAACCCTTGCTCGCGAAAGGCCCACTGGCTGATCTGGCGAGTCGCTGCGGATGCCACCCCGTTTCGTGTGGCCGAAGTCCGGACCCAATAGCCCAGTTCGCCGACGCCGTTCCTTAAGTCCAGGTGATGAATGCCACACGTCCCCAGGACACGCCCGTCGGGACTCACAATGACAAAGCCCCATTCCTCATTCCGCTCCCAGGCTGCGGGGCGACTCTCGACCCATGTCGCTGTGTCCTGGCGCGCATAGTGTGCTGTACACCAGGGCATCCACGGGACCAGCTCCTCGCGAGACTCAATCACTGCCTCGTAGAGCGGGTCAATGTCGGATGATTCGTAGCCGCGGATGGTGATGGAAGACATGATCAGAGTCAGCGTATCCGTTGAATGTGAATCGTCCCAGTCTCTGTCACAGGTTGCTGACCGGTGCCGACGATCTCGACAGACCGGGGCGTTCGATAGGTGTCGGTCCGAGGGGGCATGACGTGTTTGCGTCAGAAAAGTAGGTCGCGGAAGCAATTCACCACGGAAGCACGGAGGCACGGAGAAAACCAGGAATTCCACTGGGTCGGCTTGGACAGAATCAACAGGATGGACAGGATGGACAGGATGAATCCCCCGGTGGACTGACGGCGAGCGATCCTGTGGATCCTGTTGATCCAGACTCCGCCTCTTCGTTCGCCGCTGGCTGAGCATCTCCGAAAGAGGTTCTTCTCCGTGCCTCCGTCGCTTCGTGGTAATACTCTACCTTCTTTTCTGATGCACACACCAGCATGCCCGAATGTAACTGTGTTGTGGCAGCGTTCTTCAGAGGGGGCTATGATGCGAAGTAGCCACAATCACGGGGGGACGCATGCGCTGGGAGCAGAAAGTACAGTACGCCTCGCTCTCCGATGTCGGTATGCGCCGTCAAAACAATGAAGATTCGTACGCGATTCAGGTCAGCCAATCGGAAGACGAATATCTCCGCCGAGGGCACTTGTTTCTCGTCGCAGATGGGATGGGGGGCCACGCTGTCGGGGAGCTGGCCAGCCAGATGGCCGCTGAAACCATCCCGCATACCTACTTCAAAAGTACGATCACTGACCCCCGGATTTCGCTGCAGTCGGCCATCACCGCCGCCAATTCGGCGATCTTCTTACGGGGAGAGCAAAACAAAGAATTTCAGCGGATGGGGACGACCTGTTCCGTACTGACGCTCTCTCCTCGGGGGGCGATCCTGGGGCATGTCGGTGACAGCCGCTGTTACCGCATCCGGCGCGATCGGATCGACCAACTTACTTTCGATCACAGCCTGGAATGGGAGATGCGCCGCCGGGATGGTAAGGCCGCTGAGAAAATGGATTTCTCCAGCCATCGCAACATCATCCTGCGGTCGTTGGGTCCGGAGCCGACCGTACAAGTCGACCTGGAGGGGCCATTCCCGGTTCAGCCGGGGGACACATTTTTTCTGTGTTCGGATGGACTGAGTAATCAGGTCACTGACCCGGAGATCGGAGCGATCATCCGGGAACTATCGCCGAGTCAGTCGTGCCGCTTGCTGGTGCAGTTAGCCAATCTGCGTGGCGGTCCGGATAACAGCACCGTCGTGGTGGCTCGGGTGGGCGACCTGCCTGCGAATGTCCCACCGCCGCCGCCGGAACCTTTTGAAGAACCGCCGAACGCACTCGGTTGGATGTGGCTCTCGGCGTTCTGGTTGATGGCGCTCGCGATTGTCGGGGGGATTACCCTGTGGCTGTTCGGGAATCCCTGGGTGGGGGTCTCGTTGACGGGATTGTCGTCGACCGGCATGGTGATCCTGCTGCTGAAAGCCTTGGCCATTCAACGTGAGGCGAATCACAAAGATCAATACAATGAAGATCTCTCCCGCACGAATCTCAGCCGCCCGCACCGGACTGCGGTCTCCATGAGTTCTTCAGAGTTATTTCAACTGCTGCTGGATGTGGAGCTGGGGTTACGTCGTTCGGCGACAGAAGAGAATTGGAGTATCAATCTGACGATCCATCGGGAAGCGATCACCGCCGCAGAGCAGGCACGTCGCGAAAAACGATTCGGTCGCGGGTGCCGAGACCTCGCGCGGGCGATTGATACTCTGGTCGAGCAAATGCCGAATCGACGAGCGGAGTCCCTGTGAGGACTGATCTGGTCCGTCGAGGAGTGACTGATAACGTCCATCACCGATCAGTCCGTTGAAAACGGCTGTGACACTGGCTTCCAGCCCGAGATTCCTTAGGTTTGGCACATGGGCAGAATGCCCATGCCACATTTTTTCACAGGCCGTTGGGCCATGAGATGAAAGGCATTGAGCGGCTGCGGGATGGGAACAGAACCGGATTCCCATCCGTGACCCCCGCGTTCACAGCCATCCCCGACTCCAACGGCTTCAATCCTCATCTCAGACGCCTGCAAGAAGTTCTCCAACCGCACGCTGTGCCAGTGCGCCTCCTTCGGCTGACGGCACATCGCCGCGACGAGGCGCTTTGCACTGCAAACCATTCAAGTTTGCGTGTCATGAGAGAATTCTTACACGCTCCGCGATTTCTCGGTGGCCTGAAG
>JANOKO010000466.1:0-1192 GCA_031419335.1 Planctomycetota bacterium | reverse complement strand
CGAGAACCCCTTTGGCCAGGATGGCTGCGATTTGCAGGCGTGCGTCTTCATGCGAACTCTTCATCAACATCTCCTGAGAGAGAACACAGAGTGCGGGGACCACGCTGGTCACCCGTTGAGGCTGGAGGTAAGAGGCTGGAGACCGGAGCCAGAGAGGTCGAGAGATAACTCCCTTCAGCCCCCGACTCATCCCTCCGGCCTGCCAAGAGCCGTTTGGGGTTGAACATTCCTGATCGGCGATGTTACGGTTACGCTCATGAGTACCATCACCGAAATTGAACAGGCGATCGAACAATTGCCCGCTCCTCAAGTCGATGAGCTCGCGCAGTGGCTGGAAGCTCATCGCACCCGCCGGGCGACGACATTGCCGGTTGACACATGGCTCAATCGTGCGCGGGGAGCAGCCCGTCCGGATGTCTCCACGCACGATGTGATGTCTCTGACACGCGGTGATGAATGAGCGGGCTGCTGTTCGATACGAACGTCTTACTCGATATCGCCACTGCGGACGCCACGTGGCTGGCTTGGTCAGAAGGGCAGCTTCGGGCTGCAGCTGCCCAGGGTCCGATCACCATCAACCCGATCATCTACGCGGAACTGGCACCGGCATTTGCTTCGCAGGCTGATCTTGACCACTGGCTTGATCCCGCCGTCTTTGAACGGCTCCCACTGCCGTATTCTGCCGGATGGCTGGCAGCACAAGCTTTCTTGAGATATCGAAAAGCAGGCGGCCACAAGAGTTCCCCGTTGCCCGACTTTTACATCGGGGCCCACGCCGAAGCCGAGGGCATGACCCTGGTAACGCGAGATGCCGCTCGCTATCGCACCTACTTTCCGAATGTGGTGCTGATTACTCCGTAGTGGACCAGCGATCTTTCGAGAGGCCCAACAGGGCTTGGGACAGCGGCCCCGTTTGCCTCCGTTCGTGATCGATATTGGCTCGTTGAATCGGTAGATGCGACCTACGTCAGACGTGGGAAGATCCTGATGAAGTCCTGCGAAACAGGCTCGCAGTCGAGTGGATGTTGTTTGGAACCCGAGGTAACTCATGTCACGTCGCGACTGCGATGCGACCTTCGACACCGAGGAGCCAACCATGACCAACCACACGAACTGGCGGTTCTGCACCGTCGAACGCATCACGAACACGCTGGTCCTGATGGACGCCGATGGCGAGGTGCTGGAACTCCAC
>JANOKO010000465.1:0-13399 GCA_031419335.1 Planctomycetota bacterium | reverse complement strand
GAAAGACGACTCTCTGGGATGCCTCTGCCGGGAAACGATTGTACGCTGATTCCGACTCTACTTCTTTTGGCCGGTCACACGCTTCAGCCAGCTCATGTTTTTCCCACCGGCCTCTTCCGGCTCCGGTTCCGGCTTTTTGACCGTCGGAGCGGCCATGTGTTTGATGTGTTCTTCGAGTTGAGCCTTCACCTGATTCATGCGAGCCCGCTCGCGTCCCATGCGGGCGCGTTCCAGGGCCAACTCCAGGTTCTCGCGCTGGACACCCGTCGTCAGACGCTGCTCCAACTCCACCAGGCTCGCCAACAAATCCTCCGGTCCCAACCCCGAATTGAGGAGATCCTTTGGAAGCGAAGGCAACGTGTGAGCTTGGCGCAGCTCCGAAATCAGAGTTGAGATGTACGCATCCCGCGTGGCCACTGCCTCGCGCAGTTCCTCCAGGCTGGCGGTATCGACATCAATCACCACGGGCGGGGGGGCGATTTCTTCGATCGCGACTGGTTCCGAAACCCTGGCGGACGATGCACCGCCGCTGGAGGCATTCGCTGTCCCGGACGAGGTTCCCGCCTGCGATGCAGACAACGACGGCGGTGAGGATCCATCGGCCATCGACGCCTTCATCTTTTCCCAGAACCCCCCCTGCCCCGGTCCCGCTGGAGCAGACGCCGGAGTCGACGAAGCCCCTGATGTTGGGGCTTGAAACAACCCGCTCGCGGGCTTCGATCCCGGCTTTGACTCCACCACGGTCGAGTGGCTCATGCCTCCGGCGATCTCATCCAACCGCTGCATGATTGCTTCATAGTAGCTGCTGCTCTGCCCCCAGAGTTCCAACGCTTCTTCGACACGGCTCGTCAACTGTCCGGTCTGCTCGACCAGTTCCCGAGAGCCTCCCCCGCTGCCTGGCGCGCGGCGATCACCCCCACTGCGCTGCATGCGGTCCAACTGTTCGGCGGCCTGCTCCAGGCGTTCCGTCAACTGCAGGACGAGTTTATCCTTGGATCGCACCTGATCCATCAGGACGGCAATCTGCTCGGCACCGGATTGTTCGGTCTGAGATTGGGTTGTACTGGTGGCAGACATCGTGTTTCGCTTTCGAGAGGAGTCTCGCGGGGGTTCGCGAATGTTCACATCCGAAAGCTAGTTTCGATTTCGCGACACGGACCGAATCTCGCCACAAAGTCGTGCGGGCAACGGTTCGGATTTAACGCCTTGGCAGGACTTGCGGGTTAATCATGTTCTCCGGGATGCGGCCTTGAAGGACATCCACCACCTGCTGCGCCGACCGCTCACGCAAGTTGACCAGCGACTCCGCCGACACAAACGCGATATGCGGTGTGGCAATCACTCGCGAGTCGGCGTACAGCGGGTCGGCCAGATTCGGTGGCTCCGGCTCAAACACATCCAGCCCCGCCCCACCGATCCGATCGGCTTGCAACGCCTCCCACAACGCCGTGTGATCGATCAACGGACCGCGCGAAGTGTTGATAATGACGGCAAGGGGTTTCATCGTAGCCAGCGAACTGGCGTTGACGACATGCTTCGTCTGCGGCGTCAGCGGCGCATGCAATGACAGGAAATCACTCCGTCGAAACAGATCCTCCAGGCTGACCATCTCACAACCCGTCCCCCGGTCAGCCCCGGAAGCTGAGTGGGCGATCACCTTCAAACTTAACCCCAGCGCCTTCTGACGCAACAACTGTCCCGTACGACCGAATCCCAACAGCCCCAGCGTCTGCCCCGAGATGCGGCGCAGCGGCTGCCCCGCTCGCGAGTCATACACGCCCTGCTTGGTCTGGAGGTGATGAACTGCCACATTCCGCGCCAGCCCCAGTAGCAGCGCCAAAGCATGATCGACCACCTCTTCGATGCAGTAATCCGGAACATTCGTTACCAGAATCTTCTGTGAGGTCGCATAGGGCACATCAATATTATCCAGCCCGATTCCCAGTCGGGCCACATGGCGGCAATGTGGAGCGGAGGCGAGGACTGCTGGAGTCACCTGAGCCCAGCAAGTCATGATCGCCTGGCAATTCACAGCCAGGCGTACCAGCGTTGACTCATCATGGGAAGGAGCCTCAATCAACTCAATCCCCGCCGCAGCCAGGATGCAGCGTTCGATAGCAGCATCGGCCCACGGGCGATCAGTCAGAAGAACTCGCTGCGGCATGTCAGCTCAACACATTTCGATCAGACACCAAGCTCCGCCAGCGGAATCATCTCACTCGTTCGAGTGCGGGGCGGCCAGCGCACTCCAGAGTATCCGGAACGGAGAGTGTCGCGTAGGTCATGCCCACCAAACCATGTGGTCAACCAACCGAAATCGCACATCCCTCGGTCCGGTTCAGAGATTCCTATCGAACCACTCCTACCGCAACCCACACTGTCGTCCGACACACCGCTCAAGCCGTGGTCAAATCTCGTCATGACACTCCAAGGGCATCGCTGGATATGGCACCCTCGGCATGCTATGGTTCCGCCGTTGACCGAGGCTTTCCACTGCGACATCATGGCTTGCTCACCTGCGTGAGCTCAAGCTCTGTATTCCGTGGGGATCGTTCCTCAACCCTGGAACTCGGTCCAAGCCGAAGTGGCGGAATGGCAGACGCGCTGGATTCAAAATCCAGTTTCCCCAAAGGAAGTGTGGGTTCGAGTCCCACCTTCGGCACTCTACGACATTACGCATTCAGCAACCTCAAGCCTATGAGGGAGCTGCGTTTCACACCATTACCATTGGGACAAAAACTGAGACAAATCTCGGTCATCTGAATTCTGGCCAGATCGACATTGATCGTCGACTGTGTACCCATCCGGCTACACCTCCGTTCCAAGTGAAGATGCAGACGATCCGGCGTCGTTGTCAACTTCAGAGCCTCTCCAAGGCCCGTTTCGCTGGCCACTCAGGCTGAGTCTCTCATACCTCATGAATCAGGAATTCTGGATCAGTCCAGCAGCATCATCCAGCGATGGAATAGGTTCCGAGGCGGGAGAAAGCATCACCCCCCGCTGACGGGAGGGAAACAAGCCAATTCACAGTCCGGACTGAGTGGTGTCTCAGGCGTGGCGTAGTTTCCGTCAATCGCGATCAGCAGTACCGGCATGATGTGATCGAGGTTGGGATATCGCAGCAGGAGTGCGGCTTGCGCCTCTCTCACGGAACAGCCGTCGGGAACCGACATTTGGAGCGTCGCCAAGCCCGCGAGAGCTTTGGCTTGGGCAAAGAATTTGACGGTGATTTGCATGGAAACGGAGAGAAAGCTTCAGGTATCCGATTCCGTCAGCCCGAATCTCGAAGGCCCCGAAACGACTCGGCAGTGGAATGACTGCCGGTAGTATATCGAACCCGTCTATGGTGTCCGCTCCGGAACCATCAAACGTCCCCCGTTACATTCAGCACGATCCGTTGAGTCCCCTTGAATCGGCCAGACTCCCGAGATTTCCAAGTCTTCGCAAACGGAATTGTTTACTCAGAGGTCGA
This sequence comes from Planctomycetota bacterium, assembly GCA_031419335.1. GTDB lineage: Bacteria > Planctomycetota > Planctomycetia > Planctomycetales > Planctomycetaceae > TH-plancto1. The sequence goes on along the minus strand of JANOKO010000465.1, from coordinate 9,927 downwards.
AGTGAGGTATGCGAACCCTTCACAACCGAGTGACAGATTCGCTCGATTCACACCCCCCAATCATCTCATCTCTGGCAGCATCGGATGAGTCGATTGCCATGTTTTCAATACAGACAAAGGAGTACCAGCCATGCTCGTTCTTTCACGCCATCGCGACGAGAGCATCATGATCGGTGACGATATCGTCATCACTGTGGTCGATGTCCGGGGAGACAAGGTCCGCCTGGGGATCCAGGCCCCGTCTCACGTGCCAGTCCACCGCGAAGAAGTCTACGAAGCCATCAAGCGAGAAGCGACAGGAGCAGCCGTCGTTGAGGCAGCCAAAAACTGCCAGTCCTAATGCACACCGAGGGTCGAGGTGTCCCACGCCCTCCAGATGCCTTCGCACACGCCGCAGTGTGCGAAGTGGGTTACTCGGGGGATGGGGCATCCGGGTCCGATTCCGCCGGGGGATTGTAGTCTGCAGCTCCCGTCTTCTGATCCGTGGCCGCTGGCAATCTTTCAGTCGGCTGGGACGCAAACGTCGTGAAATCGACATGTCCCACTGGAACCGGTGAGACAAAGACCGGTGGCTCGGCCTCGACATCCAGGTCGTGGCCGTGGGCTCGTTGGCCGTGCAGTCGGTTCGCATCCTGATAGGCTTCTGCAGCCCACCCCCCCTCGGCGAGTTGGATGTTGTTGTAGGCCAGCAGCGTGCCCTTACGGTAGTAGAGGTTTGTGATGGATTTGTTGTAATCGATCAGGCTCTGATAGTACGCCTGCTGGACTAGTGCGAGAGCGGGGAGGGCGTCCAGATACTTATCCATATCCTCAACACCGAATGTTCGTCCAGTGATCCGCACATTCTCTTTCGCGGCTAGGTAGCGATTGTAGTTGGATTGTGAGACGGCATAGGCTCGGGAGACTTCTTGAAAGGCGGTGGCCAGTTCTTGTGCGACCTCTTCTTCGGAGATCTCCAACACTTTGTGCGCCTTGGCGAGTCGCAGCTCGTAGTTCTGGACTTGTGCATGGGCCGAACGCAAGCCGATCGGCATGTTCATGACGACTCCTGCGGACCAGCCATCCGTGTTAGCCCCACTGAGTCCCTGGTAGAAGGAATTCCCGCCTCCGTAGGACGCCAAGTTGTCCCCCAGCGAATTCACCTGATACCCGGCGACCGCGTCCAGACGCGGGCGAGTCAGACTGCGGGCGGCTTGGAGTTGCAGATCGAGACTGCGGATGGTCCACTTCTGCTTCCGCAGTTCGACACGCTGGGTGAGGGCTTCACCGAGGGAGTAATGCCAGTCCGGCAGAAACTGAGCGGTCGTCGGATCCTCGGCAGGACGCAGGACTGTCCCATCGTTGACGGGGAGTCCAATCAGTCGCCGCAACTCAGTCTCACGTGTGTAGATGCTGGATTGAGTGCTGAGCACTGTGGATTTTGTGGCGAACAGTAAATCCCTGGCCTTCGCGGCGTTTTCTGGTGGGATGGTCTGTCCTCCCGCGAAATCGGCGATTCGCGAAGCCTCCTTGGACGCTTCATGAACCTGAGTGGCCGTATCGAACAGTTGATAGGCGAGGTACAGGTTCCAGTAGGCGTCCTCGATGTCCTTGGTCAGGTTCCGCAGAGCGTTCTCGTAGTCGCACAGAACGAGGTCGTTGTTGATGCGGGCGATCACGACGCCTTGCGACACTCCAGTGATGCCTCCGAAGCTGCGCGTGATGGGTCCGGCCACGCGGGTGAACTCGGTGCCTGCTCCCGCCAGCAGGGGCAGTTGGTAATTCAGATTGAGATTGCCACTGTATGATGTGGGATATTGAACAGATTGATTGGTTCTCAAGTAATTGACATCGTGGGAGATGCCAATTTGTCCACCATTGGCAAACGTTTTGCCCAGCGATGCCGAGAATTCTGAGGTGTCTGAGACATTATAGGGGTTCGCGATGCTATTGTTGGGGAGTTCGTTTCGCCCCCATTTCAACGCGGCATTCAACTGTGCGTCGAAGTCGGCCAATGCGGCTTCAATCCCCCGACCCCCAAAGAGTACTCCGGATTCCTGAATGGCGGAGTCATACGAGGACACCACGCGATCCGGGGACGTGAGCAGCGAGTTTCCAGCGGACAAGAATTGTCCACCCGATCGAACGACTTCACTGTTCTGCATGCCGAGGTGAATGGCCGCAGTCAACTCCAGGTCGCGAATCTCGCAGCGTTCATTGGCGTCGAGCGTTCGCGGGGGCAGGCTGTCACGGACTGTTTCCGGGGTGGCCGTGACGACATCCGGGTATTCAATGGCCGTCGCGTGGGTGCGGTAGTGATCCTGGTCCGCCTCCCCGAGGAAGCTGACATCTTTGTGAGTGTGGCGACACCCCCAAGACAACAACGACGCGATTGCCGCAGCTGTCCAAGCCTTCGATTTCAGCCAATCTCGATTCCGCATGAGCGGACGCTCCCCGTAGACGACACATTCGTTGCTGTCGCTTCTTGGGTTATCGTCGGCTCAATCCTCGCGAGATGATCGTTTCCCCGGTTGCACAGGATTGATACCAAGAGTGCGCTGGGTGTTGTTTACCGATTTTACCTGATCGTTATGGAGTGGTGAGTGAAAGAATCGAAGGGGAGCAGAACGGTGAGAAGCATTCTGCCGCTGAGGGCTCACGTTCCAGGCCCTCTCACCCCATGAAAAACGCTGGCTGATCCACACGAGATCAGCCAGCGTCAAATTGTCACTCATTCACTGGTCACCGAAGTGACCGGCGAACTAGTTGCAAGCACCGCAAGGTGCAGCGCAGCTTGGGCCGCAAGGTGCAGCACAAGTCGGAGCGGCATTGCAGCCGTTTCCGCAGCCGTTACCGCAAGGAGCGGCACAGCTTGGAGCGCAGCAATTCGACGGAGCGTCGCAGCAGCTGCTCTTGTGGCAACGAATCTTCGGCAAGCGGCACTTCTTCAGCAGGCTGCCGAAGCTGTGACACTTCTTCGTGTTGCAGCAGCTCGTTGGTGCACAGCAATCGGCCGGAGCCGGTGCACAGCAAGCAGCCGCCGGAGCGCAGCAGCTGGGAGCTGCAGCACAGGCATTACCGCAAGGGGCGGCACAGGTGGGAGCGGCGTTGCAGCCGTTTCCGCAAGGGGCAGCACAGCTTGGTCCGGCAGCGCCGCATGCATCGCCGCAAGGCGCTGCACATGACGGAGCCGAATCACAGCAGGAGTGCCGGTGCAGCTTGAACAGGCCAGCGTTGGCAACGCTGGAGCCAGCGATCATCAGCACAGCAGCAGTCAGAGTCGTCCACTTCATCTTGAAATCTCCAAAGTTCCCGGGGTTTGACGCGGTGAGAGTCCGTTGAGGGCGGGTCATCAGTGACTTCCTCATTCCGGTCCCCACTCGCTACGACAGTGTGTGGGTCCACCTGAAGACTTTTCGACCTCTGTCCCGTGAGTCCCCAGCGGCTCTCCCCGTAATCGGCAGGAATCTCCCCGGTGCGTTGTCAACGAACCGGTTTAGCAAGCTCTAGGGGTTGTACGGGTCATACCAAGAGTACTGCCGAATGTGCGGTCTGAGGCGATTCGCACGCACTCGCTGTTCAATCATGCGGACAGTCATATTCGTAACCCATTGACATAAATACGCTTGCGACAAACACTCTCGCGTCTCACACAACAGGTATCACCCTCCGCCCCCCCTCTGTCGACAACTTTTTCACATCAGTCAAACTCTTCGCCGCACTCCAATTCCCGTCAGACCGCATGCCGGACTTGGATCGGAGGGCGGTTTTCCCTCCCTAAAAAATCATTTCCATTTTACGTTTGACGACCGGTCCAGTCTCGGTAGCATCACCCCCACTGAGTGTTTGCTTCCGGACACACCTTCCCGGTGATGTCCTCCCGTCTGTCCAACAATCTCTACACACCGGATTCCCCGCCATTGGCCTGATCGTCAGGCCCAAACAGGTGGGTTGCTGTCCGGTTTGTTCTCACTCAACCGAACACTATTCCAGCGCGTCGCATCGGCTGGTGTGGGTGGTGTTTTGCCCAGTGAGAATCAACCGACAGTCGGAACCAGTACGGTTCCGGTCTTTCGGAGGGTGTGTACCGAGGGTCGCAAGATGCAGCCCGAGAATCAGGGTGGTGAACTTGAACGTCTACAGCAATTCTTGGAACGATTGGAAGCCGAACTCGGAACCCCGAAGTACCAGAACTGGTTCGCTCAGAAGACTCGGGTGAGCCTTGCCGTAGACGAATTGTCGATCGTCTGCGGAAGTTCCTACCTCGCCGGGTGGCTGCAAAAGCAATACCGCACGGTCGTACGCCGAGTCGTCGACGAGCTGTTGGGTGCGCACACCCGTGTGACTTGGACTCACGACGAGCAAGTCGTGCTGGTTCCTCCCACGGCCCCCAAGTCAGCTCTGGCTCCGCTCTCGGTGGCTCGCACGTCGCATGATGTCGAAGCCCTGGCCAAGACGCAGAGCGGACGGCGGGGGCGAGAACTTTCCACCTTCGTCCAAGGCCCCAGTAACCTGCTGGCATGGAGCGGAGTGCAGCAGATCCTTCGCGGTCACGGGCATTCACTCTACCTCTATAGTGGGGTCGGAAACGGCAAGTCGCACCTGCTTGATGCGGTCGCCACACAAGTCCGCCGCGATGATCCCCGAAAGCAAGTGTTGTCCCTCTCCGCCGAAGGGTTCTCCAACTACTTCACCCAGGCCCTCGACTCTCGCACCATCTCCAGCTTCCGCCAGCGGTTCCGCAGCATCGATGTCCTGGTGATGGACGACATCGACTTCCTGGATGGCAAAAAGGGCATTCAAGAAGAGTTCCTCAACACCCTCCGCAAGCTGGAATCTCGTAACGGCCAGTTGATCGTCGCCGGAGATCGCCACCCGAACCTGCTGACCCGGACCAGTCCGGAGATTCTCTCCCGACTGACCTCGGGTCTTGTGTGTCGGATCGAAGCTCCAGACTTGGCGACTCGGCGTCAGATCCTGGAAAGTCTGCGCACGACGCTGGAAGTCGACATCACAGATGAGGCCGTCGACTTTGTGGCTGCCCGGTTCCAAGACAACGTACGCGAGCTGGAAGGGGCCATGAACACCCTCCAGAACTGGGCGCTCGCCTCGAAACGCCGAGTCACCCCGTCCGTGGCCCGTGAACAGCTCGTGCGGCTGGAGCGGGATTGCATGCGGATCGTGCGGCTGTCCGATGTCGAGCAAGCAGTCTGCCAGACGTTTGGCCTGACGGCGGAAGACCTGCGGTCCGACAAGCGGACCCGCACTGCCACCCAGCCGCGGATGCTGGCGATGTATCTGGCCCGTCGACTCACTGGCACCGCTTACGCCGAAATCGGTCAATTCTTCGGCGGTCGCAATCACAGTACGGTCGTTTCCGCCGAACGCAGGATTCAGGATTTGGTCTCAACGCATTCTCGTGTGCGAATTGGAGCTCACGAATGGACGGTCGAGGAACTGGTTGAAACGCTGGAACGCCAGATTCTGGTCGGGTAGCGTCGCAGACTTCCGAAGTCTACAGAGACTACGAAAGTCTATGCTTTCGCGTTGACTCCGACTCGCGATCCAAGAATCCGCTCTTTTCACAATTGAGTCCGATGCGATAACGTCTCGCCGCACGTCGGAACGGACTCTGACTGAAGTGGACACAGGGCGGTGACATGCGACGATTCGCACCTCAAATTCTGGCGGCACTTCTCGGATGTGCCCTCGTACTAGGCACCGAACTGGGCGTCTGGGCACAATCGTCGCGCACGGCACCGTTGCCCATTAAATCCGCAGCCCGTACCCGACTCTTTCCGCGTCGACAACGAGATGAACCTGAGACTGTGCCGGAGGTCAAATCGACCATCCCACCCGCTCCCCCAGGACAATCGCCACCTCCCGCCACGCAGCCGCCCGCGACTCAACCCGTGGACACAGTTCTGGCTCAAGCCAATCAAGCGATTGAAATCAATCAAAGACGATTTCTCGATCCCAGTCGGGGGCATTCCCCGTGGATGATCATGCACGGAGCTCTGGCCCTGCGGCAAGAATACCAACTGATGATCGGCAATAAGCCGGTCAACGCGATCGAGTATATCACCCAGAAAAACCCGTACTACGAATGGTCTTTGTCCGACCCGCAACTGCCAGAGGGCAGCCCTCTCGTCCATGTTCGGGGTCACTGGTTCCAATCCACTGCACAGGGAGGACGGGCGCAGCCATATGTGGTGTCCTACGCCTTCGAGGGGCATCCCAATCAGTTTCTGGCCATTCTGAGCATGTCAGATTTGCCGTTGACTCACCCGTTTGTCGTCAGCGACTCACAGAAACCAGGCGCGACCAAAACCCTCACGATGGCGGATATGGTACGGCACGCCAAGCTGAACGTGCATGTCGGGAATCCCAACGAGGTCGCCTGGACCCTGTGGTTCTTAGCCAACTACCTGGAGCCGGATGAGAAATGGGTGGACAAGGATGGTCACCCCTGGAGCATGGAGCAGTTGGTCACGGTCCAGACGAATGCGCCGCTGTTTCGTAGTGACACGCTGCTCGCCCCCTGCGGAGGCACCCACGGGCTGTTTGCGCTGGCTTGTGCCTGCAACTCCTACCAGCAGAAATTTGGAAAATTGGACGGAGCCTGGCTCACAGCCCGTCAGAAACTGGACAACCACATCGCACTGGCTCGTCGCATGCAGAACGGGGATGGCTCATTCTCGAGCGAGTACTTCAAAACCACGGGTTGGTCGGAAAAGATGGGACCGCGTTTCAAGTCGTCGGGCCACATGCTCGAATGGTTGATGATGGCCCTCCCCCCGGATCAACTCCATCAACAGTGGGTCCGCTCAGGGGTGATGAGCGTGGCCAACGATCTGGTGCGTTGGGGAGCTGTCGAACTGGTGGATACGAAAGATACCGGGGCCATGTACCACGCGCTGCATGCTCTGGTGCTGTACCGCAACCGCATGGCACCACCTGCCAGCGCTGTTCCTCTGACACGAGAAGCTCAGCTCCCGGATGAGCTCAAGAACCCAGTCCCCGGCACTGGCACTCCACAACCCACCCCACTCGACAAGAACACCGATCCGAAAATGCCTTCCAAGGACCAGCCCGAGGCCACGATTCGGCTGCTCAATCCCGCGATCAACAAGCTCAATCCCATTGGGAATGCCCGTCCACTGTTGCGGCCGATCACGAACTCCAAGGGAACGGCCACCCCGCTGAAGCCAGGCGAGATCCCCGAGCCGCCCCCGATGTCTGAGAAGCTCGAAGACCCGCAATCCGGTGAGCCGGGGCGTATTCCGCTCCTGGTCCCGACCAAGCCTGTGCTGGGACAGCCTGTCCCCATCGAAAAGCCGAGGCCCGCACCCAGCGAACCCAAGTCTGCCGGGGCCACCGTCAAGCCGCTCACCAAAGACGAAGGGGATACGGAGCCTGCTCCTCTCTTCGGCGAGGAACCCGGCGAGATTCCGAAGCGGCCCGCCGAGACAGGGGAGCCAGCCCCGCCTGCCGCAACCGCCGATGTCCCAAAGTCCGCACAGCCCGACAACGAACTGCCGCCTGCTCCCCAGCCGAACAAGCCCGCGGTTTCTCCCTCGCTGGTCCCCCCGTCACTCCCCGAACCAACACCATCGAAGAGTCCCAGCAGTTCGGATTAGCGTGGATTCCCCGCTGGAGTTCGGCGTGCGGCGCGGAGGTCGGCGAGCGGATAAAACGTGTCTCGCCAGCGGACCCCTCCCTGCCGCAGGGTGAGGACCATCGAGCGGAGCATGATGAAGCAAAACACCAGGACCGCCCACGGAAAGAACAGACCAACTGCCACGGGAAACCCCACCGTCCACGCGGTCCCGACCGAGAGGACCAGGCTGCCGATGGTCAGGACCAGTACCGGTGTGCTGAAATTTCCATATAGCAAGGCCACAAACGGTCCCACGAAGATCGTACACAGGATCAAGACTGCTCCCACGGTTTGGACGACCGAGTAATGCGTCCCGGAGAAGGCGTTCTTTTCGAGTCCACGGACGATCGACCAGACGCCACCTGTCTGCCAGCGGACGCTGAGCGTGCCTTGCCCGCCGTAGACATCCTGGTTCAGACCTCGGTGTTTCACCAGCCGTCCGAGCATCGTGTCATCAGCCACTTCCAGCTTCAACGTCTCGAACCCCCCGATCGCGTCATAGGCTGTGCGACGCAACAGATTGAACGCCCCGACTCCCAAATAGGCCCCCTTGAACCACTTCCAACGCACCAGGGGAAAGCGAGTGGATGCCATCAGCATCAGACAGAAGAAGTTGATCAACGCAGCCTCAAAGAATGTTGAGGTCAAAGTCTCGGGCAACAACACCAAATGATCGAGTGAGCGCTCCTCCACGATCGTCATCGCTCGCCGCAGGATCAGCGGGTCAAACATCACATCACCGTCCGTGAACAAAATGTACTCGCCCCGTGCCTGGCTGGCCCCGACTGACATGGCATGATTTTTCCCCAACCAACCCGCTGGCAATTCGGTGATCTGGACCACTTGCAACTGTGGACCCATCTGAGTGGCCAAGCGATCCATGATCTCGCCCGTCCCATCCGTCGATCGATCGTTGATCGCGATCACTTCGTAGTCCGGGTAATCCAACAACAGCATTCGCCGCAGGGCCTCCTCGATCGCCAGCGCTTCATCGCGGGCCGGGACGATAATCGAGATCGAGGGGAGTCGATCGCGCACCGCTGGCGACACATTGCGAATGAACCGCGGCAGCAGAATTCCATACCACGCGGGAAAAAGGGCTATGGCCCAGACCACGACCAGAACCCAACTGCAGACTTCAAATCCGCTCATGACCACTCCCGCCTCGTATTCGGAGATCCTCCACATCCAGGGATCCGAGTCGCAACAACAGGATGGCATCGTAGACGAAATGTGCTCTCGCCCAATCCTGACTAACAGAGTTTCCAAGTCATGGGTATCATTTCGAAGCCCACACACCGTCCCGGAAATGCAATCATGGGGCCTGCGTTGAGCTTCCCGTTCCTCGCGATTGTACCATTCAGGAGAACTGTGACATGCCACTCAGAGTTCCCCCCGAAGAAGAATCGGGTATGAATCTGACTGCAATGATCGACGTGGTCATGTTGCTCAACATCTTCTTCATGGTGGGCAGTCGTCTGGTCGAACCGGAGAAGCAGTACGACATCAATCTTCCCACCGTCACAGATGCACGACCACTCACGTCACTGCCGGATGAGATCGTCCTCAATGTGCAGTTGGATGGAGCCATCATCGTCAAGGGGACACCGCGTGAGCTGACGGAGTTGGAAGCGGAACTGCAAGCCGCAGCGAAACGCTATGCCGAGCAAGTGGTTCGCATCCGGGGAGACGGGACCGGACCGTACCAGCATGTCATGACCGCCATGAATTTGTGCCAGAAGGCCGGAATCTCGAAGATCAAACTCGACGCCCGCATTGAGGAATCCGCTACCAAATGACACTGGCTCTCCACCTCTCCGCTGAGCTCTGGCCTCTGTTGGACTTGATCGTCGCGATCTTCCAACCGGTGCTTGTGTTGTTCTTGTGCGGTGGGGTGGTCGTGGCCTCGACGCACTTGTTTGCGATGCTGGGGACTCAATGGGGCCACCGGCGAGTCACCGGAAAGGCCCTGATCTTTTCCCTTGCGGTCCACGCCACGCTGATCTGCGGTGTAATCACTCTGATTCCGGAATACCAACCCCAGGCGATCGCCACATCGTTCGAATCTCGCGATGCCGTCGAGATCACGAGCGATTTCACTTCGGACTCTTCCTCGATGGATGCTGCCAGTCCGGGAGCGGAATCAGGTCGGCGACCCTGGGACAGAATCTCTACAGGCTTGACGCTTGCTCCTGATCGCACAAATGTCGAGATCCCCGACGTGGCTCCTCGTGAGATCATCCCCGTCGAGATTCGTCCTCCGCGCGAGGCCGTCTCCCTTCCCGAAC